>JAJFVK010000004.1 GCA_021371795.1 Planctomycetaceae bacterium
ATCAGCACTGGCAAACTGGAGGTGATGAATCGCAAGATTGGCATGCTTCAGCGACAAGCCTGCGGCTACCGAGATGATGAATATCTAAAGCTCCGAATCCTGCATCTGCACAAGGCCACCTACGCATTAACCGGATGAACCAAAATTAATCAGCTTGCCTTGCAACTTTGAGATGTCTTTTTCCCAGAGGATTTTTATATGCAAACGTTGTTGGCAACATTTTTCCCAAACACGCTGTCAGAAATATCCCTGACAAAGTTGGCCTTTGTATGGACTATCACCAGGAAGATAATTTTTATACAGATAAAAAATATCGGCAGTCAAGACACCGGTCCGTTAATGGTAGATTTCGAAATTAACGAGGAAAACAGATTTGAAATTAATGTACCGCATATTACTCACAATCTAATAAACATTGAAAGTGATCAGTCGAGTAATTTAACAGCGGATTTTTCTTCTTTTGCTCTGGCCAGTAATAACTTTCTGGTGGATGCCAATAGAATGTTAATACATGTTGAAGGCGGATCAAGAGAGTTCCTTCCGGAAGTTTGCCGGTCAGAGATAGCAGGAAGTGTGATGGGACATGGAGAGGACCTTGCAAAAACTATGTTACGGAATACACGCAATCAAACAACCTAACACCTAATTCTTGAGCATAGCGCTCTGTATATATTAATTATAGAGAGTGAGCATCCTAACTCGACGAAGCGGTTAACTATCCATAACCGCTTCGTTTTTTTTGATCAAAATCCAAACAAAATATAGTGTTAACATACTAATTTTCTTAAATGAGATTTTACCAACTATCAACTAAAAACTATTACCTAACAACCAGCGACTAAAGCCAAATACAATATACAATTTTTTAATGCCTTTGTGTCTTCGTGGCTACAATTACAAATTCTTGACAATACTGTCGTTATGAATTATTATGCCGGGACTAATCTTAACTATATTAGGAGTTAAAATGGCTGACGTAATTCTAAAAACCAATATTCCCGGCACGAATCCGAAACACGGCAAAGTTCGCGATATTTACGACCTTGGCGACAGGCTGATTATAGCCGCCTCGGACAGAATCAGCGCGTTCGACGTTATAATGGCCAACGGGATTCAATATAAAGGTATCGTTCTGACGCAGATTTCGAAGTTCTGGTTCGAGTTTCTGGCAGGTACTGTCGAAAGTCATCTAATCAGCGATGATGTTAAGACTTTTCCCGCTCCGTTCTGCGATAACGCTCGTCAGCTTGTCGGCAGGAGTATGCTGGTTAAGAAAACCAAAGTGCTGCCGGTCGAGTGCGTTGTTCGCGGCTATCTGGCTGGTTCCGGCTGGAAGGAATATCAGAAAACTCAAACCGTATGCGGCCACAAGCTGCCGGCGGGATTAAAACAATGTCAAAAACTGCCGGAGCCGATATTTACGCCTTCAACGAAGGAAGAACTCGGCAGGCACGATGAGAATATCGATTTCGACAGATGTGTGAAAATCGTCGGCGAGAAAAACGCCTGTTATTTACGCGATAAGAGTATCGAAATTTTCAAACGGGCAACAGCTTACGCCGAGACGAAGGGCATTATCCTTGCGGATACGAAATTCGAATGGGGCGTAGTTGGCGATAAGATAATTTTGATTGATGAAGTACTCACACCTGATTCGTCGAGGTTCTGGCCTGCGGATAAGTATCAGGCCGGCAGAGACCAGGAAAGCTACGACAAGCAGTTCGTTCGCAATTATCTTGAGAGTATTAATTTCGACAAGTCCGGCAAAGGCATTGAGCTGCCGGCGGACGTCTGCGAGAAAACGAGCGCCAAATATATCGAGGCCTACGAACAGCTTACAGGCAAAAAATTTACATTTAAGAGCTAACGGATATGCCTCAACAATCCAACAGAGACGTTCGGATTTCGGATTTCAAGCTTCGGATTTTAATTAGTATCTGTCTTGCCGTCGCGATTTTCGCGGTCTATTGGCAGGTGTACAGTTTTGATTTCATTCGCTTTGACGACGGCGATTACATTACGCGGAACGTACATATCCGGTCAGGTCTGAACTGGGAGACGATTCGCTGGGCGTTCACGAGCAGCCTCGCGAGCAACTGGCATCCGCTGACGTGGCTGTCGCACGCGCTCGATTATCAGCTTTTCAAAAATTGGGCGGGCGGCTATCATTTAGTCAACGTCTGGTTTCATTTCGCCAATACAATTCTTTTGTTCTATGTTTTGCTGCGGGCGGCGAAAGCGGTTTGGCCGGCGGCATTGGTCGCGGCTCTGTTTGCGCTGCATCCGCTGCACGTTGAATCTGTCGCGTGGATTTCCGAGCGGAAAGATTTGTTGAGTACGATGTTCTGGCTTTTGACGATGCTGACGTATGTCTGGTATGTCGAGAAGCAAAATGCGGTACGGTATTTAATTACGCTGGTGCTTTTTGTGCTGGGGCTGATTTCCAAGCCGATGCTTGTTACGCTGCCGTTTGTTCTGCTGCTGTTTGATTATTGGCCGTTAGAAAGAAAATTTTCGGTCAGGCTGCTTGCTGAAAAGATTCCTTTTTTTATCTGTGCGTTTGCGGTCTGTGTCGTAACTTACATCGTTCAGAAAAGCGGCGGTTCGGTTTCGCTGTTTCGGCAATTCAGTTTAAGCATACGCATCAAAAATGTGTTCGTCAGTTATGTCGATTACATCTGGAAAATGTTTTATCCGGAAAACCTCGCGATTCTTTATCCGCATCCGGGCGATAATATTTCTGCTGCTAAAGCAGTGATATGTGCGATTGTGCTGATTTGCATTACGGCAGCGGTTCTTTATTTCGGACGCAAACGGAAATTTCTTATCAGCGGTTGGCTTTGGTATCTCGGCACATTGGTTCCGGTTATCGGTATCGTTCAGGTCGGCGCACAGGCGATGGCTGACAGATATACTTATATGACGCTGACGGGGCTGTTTATAATGATAGTCTGGAGCGTGAAAGAATTTGTGCCGGCGAAGAATTATAAACTTGCCGCGGCGGCTGCGGGTCTGGTTTTGGTTTCTCTTACTGTCGATTCAATAGCCCAGCTGCAATACTGGAAGAACAGTCAGTCGCTGTTTGGGCGGGCAATTGAAGTTACAAAAAATAATTATATGATGCTCGATAATTACGGAAGTATTCTGGTCGAGCAGGGCAAGGCCAGAGACGCAATTAAATGTTTTAAACAATCGCAGGAGATTTATCCGGAATCTCCGATGGCGAATAATAATCTCGGCTGTGCACTGCAGGAGATCGGTAATTTTAAAAATGCCGAAACGTATTTCAGGCTTGCAATTAAAAACGACCCGAATTTCATTCACCCATATATAAATCTCGCGAACAATCTGAAACGGCAGAACAAGCCGGAGGAAATTAATGATGTTTTGACCCAGGCCGCAAAACTGCCGGAGATGACTTCGGAAACATATACAAGATTCGGGCGAATATTTTTCGATTTGCAAAAATACGAACTGGCGATTGGTGCATTCGACAAGGCGATAAAACTTGACTCTGAAAATATTGACGCTTACGGGCGGCGGAGTCTGGCATTTAATGCGATTGGAAAAATCGACGAAGCGATAAATGATGTTCGTTTTGTTTTGAAAGCCAGGCCGAAGGATGTAATGATGTATCGCAATTTGGGAATCTTTCTTGAACGCAAGGGTAATATCGCAGACGCTATTGAGGCATATCGTGCGGGGCTGCAAGTTGAGCCGAATAATGAGAATTTGCGTCAGCTTCTTGAAGAAGATTTGAAAACGCAAACCGGTCATTAGAAATTATGAGTTTTAAAATCAAACAGCAGGAATATTCGAGTAAAAAAACCGCTGTGATAATAAGCGTATGTCTTGCCGCGGCTGTAATCGCTGTTTATGCGCCGGTGTATAAATACGATTTTACCAGCTTCGACGACAATACTTATGTTGTGCAGAATGTTCACATCCGCGCTGGGCTTATTCAAACCGCACGCTGGGCATTTACCGCAACAACAGCAGCCAACTGGCATCCGCTGACATGGCTTTCACTTGCGACGGATTATCAGCTTTTCAAAATTCACGCCGGCGGCTTCCATGTTGTCAACGTTCTGTATCATATTATAAATACGCTGCTGTTGTTTTATCTTTTTAAATATCTGACGAATACGATTTGGCCCAGTGCGTTTATCGCCGCGGCATTCGCACTGCATCCTTTGCACGTCGAGTCTGTTGCCTGGGTCGCAGAACGCAAAGATGTTTTGAGCACGATGTTTTGGTTTTTGACGACGCTTGCGTATGTAAGCTATACAAAACAATGTAGGGGCGAACCGATGTATTCGCCCAATTCAGGGCAGACACACAGGTCTGCCCCTACAAAGTGGTATCTTGCTGCGATAACATTATTTATTCTCGGTTTGATGTCCAAGCCGATGCTCGTAACGCTGCCGGTGGTTTTGCTGCTGATGGATTACTGGCCGTTGGAAAGAAAAGTTTCGTTTCGATTGTTCATTGAAAAAATTCCGTTCTTTTTGCTTTCACTTGCTTCCTGCGGCGTAACTTTCATTGTTCAGCGTGACTTTGGTTCAATGTCGTTCGGCGAGACGGTTGGATTAAAAACGAGAATATGCAATGCGATAGTTTCGTATTCTGTATATTTGTGGAAAACTATTTGGCCGGCAGAACTGGCGATGCTGTACCCTCATCCCGGAGATGAGTTGAGCAAATATCAAATCGCCTTCAGCGTGCTGCTGCTTGTCGTGATTTTTGTTTGTATTATTTTTCTGCGAAAATATAAATTTTTTACAGTCGGCTGGCTTTGGTATTTTGTTACGCTTTTGCCTGTAATTGGTCTTGTGCAGGTTGGCGCACAGGCTTACGCCGACAGGTACACTTATATTCCGCTAATCGGCGTTTTTATGATAATGACGTTCAGCAGCGTGCAATATCTTTCAAAGCGGAACTGCGTTTTTCTGTCGATGCTGCTGCTGGCGTGCTGGGCGGTTGTTTCCGGTCGGCAGGTACGATACTGGCAAAACGACGAAACGCTGTTTACAAATACTTTGCGGAACACAAAAAATAACGATGTTATTCTCGGCAATTACATAAATTATCTGATTAGTAAAAACAGAATAGATGAGGCGGTAGCGAAAACGGATGAACTGCTGAAATTTAAACCTGATTCATATCAGGCGCACTGCAATCTCGGCGTAATTCTAATTCAGAAAAACAAATTCGATGAGGCGGAAAAACACTTTGCGCTGGCTGTAAAATATAATCCCGGCCTTGCGCAGGGATATTTGAATCTCGGCCTTGTCGCAAGTTACAAGAAAAATACCGACGCGGCTATCAAATATTTCCGGCAGGCGATAGAAACAAAGCCTGATTATATGGATGCTTATATTTGTCTTGCGATAACACTAAACAATTTAAATCGGGCCGACGAAGCGGCGGAAATTTGCAGAGTTGGTCTGCGAATCGAGCCGAACAATGAAGTGCTCCAGCGGCAGCTTAAACTTGCATTAGAAAAAAATGGAACGAAATAAAACATCCTTAATAATATGCGTTGCTCTTGTCGCGGCGGTCGTTGCCGTGTATTGGCCGGTGTATAAATTTGAATTTGTAAGCTACGACGATGAGTCTTATGTAATAAATAACGATAATATAAAAACAGGCTTGAACTTCGACAGCATCCGGTGGGCGTTTACAACCGGTCATGTGGGCAACTGGCATCCGCTGACGTGGCTTTCACTCGCGTTTGATTATCAGCTTTTCAAAAATCACGCCGGCGGCTTCCACGTAGTTAACGTTTTTTATCATGTTATAAATACGCTGCTGTTGTTTTATCTTTTTAAGTATCTGACAAACGCTATTTGGCCAAGTGCGTTTATCGCCGCGGCTTTCGCTGTTCATCCGCTGCACGTAGAATCTGTTGCCTGGGTTTCAGAACGCAAAGATGTTTTGAGTACGATGTTTTGGTTTTTGACGATGCTTGCGTATGCGAAATTCGTCAAAGACAAAAATATAAAATGGTATTTATCCGCAATCGTGTTATTTGTACTCGGCCTGATGAGTAAGCCGATGCTCGTAACGCTGCCGGTTGTTTTATTATTGCTTGATTACTGGCCGTTAGAGAGGAAATTTAATAAGCATCTGCTTATCGAAAAAATCCCGTTTTTTGTTCTTTCGTTTTTATCCTGCGTTGTAACTTTTCTCGTTCAGCAGAACAGTGGCGCGGTTGCGGATATTGAGAAAATCAGTTTAAAACTTCGGTTGTATAATGTTATTGTTTCATACACGGTTTATATTTGGAAAATGATATGGCCGGCGGAACTGGCGGTTCTTTATCCGTATCCGGCGAGTGGGATTGCGATTACTAAAGTTATCGGCTGCGCGGTACTGCTTGTTCTGATTACAATTCTTGTGATTCGATTTGGAAAGCGATACAAATTTTTGCCCGTCGGATGGCTGTGGTATGTCGGAACGCTTGTTCCGGTAATTGGGCTTGTGCAGGTCGGCTCACAGGCTTACGCAGACAGATATACTTACATTCCGCTAATCGGCATTTTTGTAATAATGACGTTCGGCAGCGTACAATATCTTTCAAAACGGAACTGTGTTTTTCTTTCGATGCTGCTGCTTGTGTGCTGGGCGTTTGCCGCGGGCCGACAGGTACGGTACTGGCAGAACAGTATCACGCTTTACGAAAGGACTTTATCGGTAACTAAATATAATTATAATATTCTCGGCAACTATTTAATATGTCTGAATGAAATCGGCGAATTTAATCGTGTGATTGAAATGACTCCGGAATTTTTGGAAGTGAAACCAGAATCTACCGAAATGCTCAACAATATGGGGATTGCTTTAGCGCAAACCGGCAGGCTGTCGGAAGCGATGGAATATTTTAAAACGGCCTTGAAATACAACCCCGCCGATTCACTGGCGAATTTTAATCTCGGCGTGGCGATGCAGAGTCAGAATAAATTGTCCGAATCGGTCGAGTTTTATCGCAAGGCGCTGGAGAGCAAACCGAAATATATTGCCGCCAGCGTTAATCTTGCAGTTGCGCTGCTGGAACTTGGCGACGCTGAAAAAGCTGCGGATGCTGCGCGCATGGGGCTGCGATATTATCCGAATGACGGGAATCTGCTCGGTATTATCGATGACGCGATGAATAAAATGAAAGAAAATAAATGAACAAAAAATTTATTTTAATCAGTATTTGCCTTGCCGCTGCGATTGTTGCCGTGTATTGGCCGGTGTATAAATATGATTTTGTAAAATACGACGACGATGCTTATGTAACTGACAATAAAAATATTCAGTCCGGTTACACCTGGGAAAATCTGAAGTGGACGTTTACAACCAGACAGGCAAGCAACTGGCATCCTTTGACATGGATGTCTCATACGCTCGATTACCGGATTTTTAAGTGGCACGCGGGCGGACATCATATCACTAATGTTTTATTTCATATCGCCAATACGATTCTTCTGTTTTACTTTTTTAAGAAAGTAACGTCATTGTTGTGGCCGGCGTTTTTTGTCGCTGCGGCTTTTGCACTGCATCCGCTGCACGTCGAATCTGTCGCGTGGATTGCCGAGCGAAAAGATGTGTTGAGCACGTTCTTTTGGCTGCTGACAATGTTGGCGTATATGAACTACGCGAAGGATCTACAAATTAAGTGGTATTCCACAACGCTGACTTTGTTTGTTCTCGGCTTGATGTCCAAGCCGATGCTTGTAACGCTGCCGTTTGTTTTATTATTGCTTGATTACTGGCCGCTTGAGAGAAAGTTAAATAAATCTTTAGTTGTTGAGAAAATTCCATTTTTTATATTCTCGTTTCTGTCCTGCGTTATTACTTATATTTGTCAGCAGAAAGGCGGCGCTGTAACGGGAATCGCGGCCTACGGCTTCAAGAACAGAGTGGCGAGTATCATTATTTCTTACGCTGAATATCTATGGAAAATGATATGGCCTGCGAAGTTGGCGGTTCTTTATCCTTATCTGGCAGGCAGTTTTCCGTTGATTAAATTTATAATAAGCGTTTTGGTGCTGCTGCTGATTTGTGTTATTGTGATATGGTTCGGTCGAAGACATAAATTTTTAATATTCGGCTGGCTTTGGTATCTCGGTACGCTTGTGCCGGTCGTCGGCTTCGTTCAGGTCGGAGCGCACACAATTGCCGACCGATACACTTATGTGCCGCTGACAGGGATATTTCTCATTATCGTTTTCGGCGCAAGGCAGTTATTTCAAAAGCATGTGAAGGTGCTGGCGGTTTTGGGAGTTGCGATTTTGATTGTGTGGGGAGTTGTCGCCGCCGGTCAGGTGAAATACTGGAAGGACAGTCTGACATTATTCAAGCACACATTGCAGGTAACCAAAAAGAATTATATTATTATGACTAATTACGCGGCCAGTCTCAATGACGCCGGCCGGTACGAAGACGCAATCACATATTCGCGCGAACTTATCGAAATGCGACCAAACTCGCCGGAAAATCATAACAGCCTCGGCTGTTCACTGCTAAATGTCGGGAAAAACGATGAGGCAATCGATGAGTTTCGGCTTGCTCTGAAATACAAACCTGATTTTCCACAGGCGTATTATAATCTTGGAATTGCGGTCAGCGAATTTAATAATTTCGAGAAGGCTGTGATATTTTTTCAGAAGGCGATTGACTGTAAACCGGATTATATCGAGGCGTATGTAAAGCTGGCGGCAACGCTTAATGATTTGCAGAGATTCGCCGAGACGGTTGAGGCCTGCGATAAAGCGCTGCGAATCGCACCGGAAAATGTGTTCCTGCACGGTTATCGCGGAATGGCACTGTCGGGTGTTGGGCGAATTGAAGAAGCGATAGAAGAAATAAAATATGTTGTGAATAAAAGGCCGAACGATGTGCAAATGCGCCGCAATCTCGGAATTCTGCTTGAGAAAAAAGGATTAAACGCGCAGGCTGCCCAAGAGTATCGCAAGGTACTGCAAAGCGAACCGAATAATACGAATGTTCAATGGCTTTTGAATAGATGTTCGAAGGATGCAAATGGAAAATAAACGAAATATTGTTTTAATAGGTATGCCGGCGGTAGGCAAAAGCACTATTGGTGTCTTGCTTGCTAAACGGCTCGGCAGATATTTTCTCGATACGGATATTTTTATTCAGGCGATTGTCGGCAAAACTTTACAGCAGATAATCGACCAGCAGGGACTGGAGGCATTTTGCAAAATTGAAGCTGAACATATTGGGTGTATCGATAAGACAGATTGTGTTATCGCAACAGGCGGCAGCGCGGTTTACAGCGATGCGGCAATGCAGCATTTGAAAACCAGCGGCATAATCGTTTATCTTGATTTGCCGCTTGAAATGATTAAAAAGCGTTTGACAGATTTAAATATCCGCGGCGTGGTAATGAGCAAAAATCAAACGCTCGACGATTTGTATGTAAAACGAACCCCGCTTTATAAAAAATGGGGCGAGGTAAAAATTAATTGTGAAAATCTTAGCCACGAAGAAGTCATAGAGAAAATTATTAAAGATATTCAAGCATTTGGAAATGGAAGATAGAAGATTGAAGATTTGTGGAAACGCCTTCGGCGAATCTTTTATTCTTCATTATTCAATCTTCAATCTTAAATCGTTACAGTTTCCATGCTTTTGCGAATGATTTGAAGCTGCGGTCGTAAGTTCTTTCAACGTCTTTTGGAAAGCAGCAGCCGGGCAATTGTTTAGATGCTAAATGATATTGCAGGCACTGACAGCATATTCCTTTGTTATCGCAGCCGGGATATGAACAGGTGCAAAAGCTCAAATTTTCTTTTTTCTTACATTCCATAATTAAAAATCAAATATCAAAAATAAAAATTAATGAACCCAGCACCTAAAAATATTTTAGGTGCTGGATAATTTTCTTATATTTTATTTTGCGACTTCGTTTGCTACCAAATCGCCAACCTGTGATGTTGAGTAGCCCATTTTACCTGCGGCCATACTCTTCATCTTATTCGCTGTTATGAATCGAACTGCGGTATCGATTTTCTTTGCCGCTGCTTCTTCGCCGAGTGTTTCGAGCATCATTTGAGCTGCGCAAATCGCGGCCAATGGATTGATAACGCCCATGCCGGTATATTTCGGTGCGCTTCCGCCGATAGGCTCGAACATTGAAACGCCGTTCGGATTAATATTTCCGCCTGCTGCGATACCCATTCCGCCCTGTGTTATTGCGCCGAGGTCTGTGATGATGTCGCCGAACAAGTTGCCGGTAACAAGAACATCAAACCATTCCGGACTCTTAACCATCCACATACATGTCGCGTCAACGTGATAATAATCTCTGCGGATGTCTGTATATTCCTTCTGTCCCATTTCGTGGAACGCGCGTTCCCACAGGTCGTAAACGAATGTCAGCACGTTTGTCTTGCCGACCAGACCGAGCGTATTTTCTTTGCCGACGCCGCGGGCTTTTTTGCCGTGCTTCTTTGCATATTCAAATGCGTACTTCAAACATCTGTCAACCTGGAACCTGTTGTAAACCATTGATTGAACTGCCACTTCGTTTGGCGTTCCTTTTAATGTAATGCCGCCCGTGCCGGTATATGCGTCGCCTGAATTTTCGCGAACAACGACGTAATCTATTTCTTTCGGCCCTTTGTCTTTCAGCGGACATTCAACACCCGGATAAAGTCTTACAGGACGCAGGTTGATATATTGGTCAAGCGCGAAACGTGCCTTGAGCAAAATTCCCTTTTCAAGAATGCCCGGCTTTACATCCGGATGACCGATAGCGCCCAGCAAAATCGCGTCGAACTTGCGAAATTCTTCGATTGCGCTGTCCGGCAGTGTTTCGCCGGTTCTCATATATCTTTCGCCGCCGAAATCAAAGTTTGTCAGATTAACTTTGAATTTGCATTTGTCTGCTGCGGTCTTCAAAACTTTTACAGCTTCTGCGATAACTTCCGGCCCTGTGCCGTCGCCGCCCATAACTGCGATATTATAACTTTTCATGTGTTCCTTTCTTTTTCAACCGCGGATTACGCGGATTTTCACGGATTATATAATTTTTTAATAAAATTTGTATCTTATTCCGATTTAAGTTGTTTTTGCATACTCGTCATCAAGTTTGTTAGCACTTTTTATTAAATCTAATATATGTACATTTGCAGAGTCCGCGTACACACGGGCATCTTGCGAATTAAGCGAACTTTTTGAAACATCTTCAAAATATTTTTTTAGTTTTTCAAGAGGATATTTGGAATGTTCAATGTCAAGACTAACGAAAACATCTTGCACCTCTCTTTCTATTAATTCTTTGTTCAATTTATCAATAGATTTAATTAAATCATTGGTATTGGAAGATGCTAAACTTATTCTGCCTTCTCTTCCAATTCTTTGCGGTGTTGTCTCACCTTGGTTTTGAACATCTATAAGATTTATGGCTTCAAATACTTTGCCGATACAATATTGAGGATCAGTCGGAAAACAATCTCTTAATTTGTTTTGCTTATACTTATCTTTATGTTCTTTTTCAATCGATTCCATTTTTTTTATCACTTCCTGAATAATTCCACAAAGCGATTGGTTCTGCTTTTTAATACAATCTGAAATCTTATATTCACTGTAACTAAATTGTCCTGTTTCAGTATAACTAAATAGTTCGATAGAATCATTATCTATCAACATACCATGGGTACTGTTTGTATTTCCTTCTTTGGATGGATGCCCAATGCCTTTATTGCGTAATTGTCTAATTTCATAAACTTCTGGATATTTTTTCTTAAAATCTTTCTCATTTTCAGGTAAAGGAATACCTATTGATTTACACAGGTTTAATACGGCATCCTGTTGAATGTAAAGTGCCTGAAAAAGACCATAGATTATTAGTTTTTGTCCAATATCTTTGATATTTTCTTTGTTTAGACAATTATACGAATCTATAGCCATTTGAGCGGACTCAACAGTATCAAGACTTCCGCACATAAGGTTCCACCTTTTATGGTCTTTTGATAATAAGCTATTTAAGATGGACTTATTTATCAGTTCTCTAATTTTATAAATTAGGGATTTCATTTTTAATCCGCGCAATCCCGCGTTAATCCGCGGTTTTTTTGAAGTATAAACCTTTTGTATTTTAAAGACTGTTCACCGAAATTTATTAACAGGCCAACTTCAAGACCTGTTGCTTTCATATAATTTAAAATTTGAGCTTCTTCGACATTGGAGATAGCTTTCAATGCTTTAAGTTCAACCAAAACTTTTCCGCCGACCAATAAATCACAAATAAACTGTTTTGCCAACAATCCTTTGTAAAAGACATCAATCCCTTTTTGTCTTTCATAAGGTATTTTCCGGATATCAAACTCAATAGCCAAAGCTTCTTCATATACATTCTCAAGAAATCCGCTGCCGAGAGTTGTATGTACTTCCATAGCAGCTCCAATTATTTCTCGTGTCAGCTCATTATGCAATAAATCAGTTTCAGCCATTTTTAACTTTCAAATTCACCCTGGCTAATTAAATCTTTGCTCTCCTTTTCTTCTGGAGAAAAGATAGCCTTTTTAAAAAACTTATAAAATTCTTCTCGTCCTGCATTACTACCACTCAAAAAAAGATTAAGAAAAGTTGTGTCTTCTACATTTTCTTTTTGATTATGCAAATCATATTTTATCAATTCTACTGCTGTTTCAAGGCAAGGCCTTGAACAATAAGCATCTAAAAGACTAGCGAGTTCCTTTGGAATAAAACTTCCATTTAATGCTGTCTCTAATTTTTCGGCAACAAAATCGTAACGACATCCTTTTAGTAATTTTGCCCAGCGTCTTTTTTCAAAAAAATTCATTTTATACCTAAAAAATCCGTGTAAATCCGCGTTAATCCGCGGTTCCCTTTTTAATGTGTTCAAGCAATCCGCCGTCGTTGATTATCTCAATCGCGAAATCGGGCAGCGGTTTGAACGTAATTTCTTTTTTCTGCGTTTTATTAGTAATCACGCCTTTTTTGTAATCGATTTCAACTTCATCGCCGTCTTTGATTTTTGATGTCGCGTCAGTAAGTTCAATTGGATAGAACCCGCAGTTAATGCAGTTGCGATAAAAAATTCTCGCGAAATTATTTGCGATAACCGCGCCGACCTTTGCGCCCTGAAGCGCCCAGACAGCGTGTTCTCTTGATGAGCCGCAGCCGAAATCGTCGCCGGCAACGATGCAGTCGCCCGGCTTGCATTTCTTTATAAAACCTGTGTCAAGGTCTTCCATACAATGCGTCGCCAGTTCCGCAACATTATCAGTATTCAAATACCGTGCCGGAATAATCTCGTCGGTATTTATATGATCTCGTTTATAAACATGTGCTTTCGCCATTTTAAACTCCTTTTGGGGTTTAGGGGATAGAACTGTACCCTATACCCTTTATAAATATTTTCTACAATCTACTAATTTTCCTTCAATCGCGCTTGCTGCTGCTGTTGCCGGAGAAGCAAGATAAACTTCGCTCTTTGGGCTTCCCATTCTGCCGACAAAATTGCGGTTCGTTGTACTTATGCATTTTTCGCCCGCGGCGAGAATTCCCATAAATCCGCCAAGGCACGCTCCGCAAGTCGGTGCGCTAACTACGCATCCGGCAGCGTAGAAGATGTCGAACAGTTTTTCGTCCATCGCCTGTTTCCATATTACAGGCGTTGCCGGCACAATAATCGTTCTAATCTTTACGGTTTTGCCTTTCATAATCTTCGCGACGATTCGTAAATCTTCAATGCGGCCGTTCGTGCAGCTTCCGATATAAGCCTGATTCATCGCCAGACCTTTGCAGTCGCCGATTTCTTTTCCGCCGCTTGGCAGATGCGGGAACGCAACCATCGGTTCGAGCTTCGAGCAATTGATTTCAATCGTCTGTTCATATTTCGCATCCGCGTCCGATTCGTAAACCTTGTACGCCTTTTTGTCTTTCAGATGTTCGTCGAGATATTTTTTCGTAACATCATCGAAGCCGATAATGCCGTTTTTGCCGCCAGCCTCGATTGCCATATTCGTAATGGTCATTCTCGCTTCCATCGACATACTCTTCAGCGCGGGGCCGACAAACTCCATCGCCTTGTACAGTGCGCCGTCAGTTCCGATTTTCGCGATTACATCGAGAATTACATCTTTGCTGTAAACGCCTTTCGATAATTTGCCGTTAAGAACAAATTTTATCGATGATGGCACTCTGAACCAAAGTGTGCCGGTCGCGATAGCCGCAGCTAAATCCGTTGAGCCGATACCTGTTGAAAAAGCAGCGAACGCGCCGTAAGTACACGTGTGGCTGTCGCCGCCGATGATTACTTCGCCCGGCTTAATATGTCCCTGTTCGGGAAGCAGCGCGTGGCAAACGCCCGCTTTGCCGAGCGGATAATAATTTTTAATTTTCTTGGCTCTTGCCCAGTCGTCGAGTCTTTTGTGCAGTTCCGCCGATTTGATATCCTTTGCCGGCTGGAAATGGTCTGGCGTTACGACAATTTTCTTATTGTCGAAAACCTTATCGATACCTTTTTCCTTGAGCATTGATATCGCTGCCGGCGTTGTTACATCGTGGCACATTATGCAATCGATTTTCGCATCGATTAAATCGCCCGGTTCTACATTTTTTTTACCTGCCGACGCGGCAAGTATCTTTTCCGTTATTGTCATTCCCATAGTTCAAATATTCCTAAAAAAGTTTTTTATTTAGAGGTAAGGATGTAAAGAATTAACGAAGTAAGGAAACCGGCATTGCCGTTCCCTACATCCTTGTTTCTTACTTCCCTATTTCTTTGAAACCATTCTATTTAACGCATCGACGAACGCTTTTGCCGATGCTTCTATAATATCCGTAGAAACACCTCTGCCGGTGAATCTTATTCCTTCGTTGTCGATTACTTTAACCGTCGCTTCGCCGAGTGCTTCTTTCCCGCCGGTAACGGCTTTAATCGAATACAGGTCAACCTTTGGCGATTGTCCCGTTGCGATTCTTATCGCTTCATAGGCCGCATCGACAGGTCCGTCACCACATGCCGCCGCGGTAACGACATCTGCTTTACCGTTCACTTTCATTTTCACGCTTGCTGTCGGAAGAGTTCCCGTTCCGCATGCGACGTGCAAATATTGAAGTTCATATACCTGCTCTGTTGTTCGTCTTTCATCGCCGACAAGAGCCGCGATATCTTCATCGAAGACTTCTGTCTTTTTGTCCGCGATATTGAGAAATCTCTGGTACAGCGTTTCAAGTTCAGCATCTGAAACTTCATATCCAAGCTCGGCGAGTCTGTGTTTCAGGCCGTGCCTTCCGGTTCGCGCGGTCAATACAACTGCGCTCTTGGGCTGACCGACATCTTCCGGCCGCATAATTTCATACGTCAGCGGATTTTTCAGAAAACCGTCAACGTGAATGCCGCTGCTGTGCGCGAATGCGTTTGCACCGACGATTGATTTATTCGCAGGAACAAAAATGCCGAGCATTTCGGAAACCATTCTGCTTGTCTTGTAAAGTTCCTTCGAGTTAATTCCCGTATCGCACTTGAAAAAATCTTTTCTGGTTCTAATCGCCATTACAGATTCTTCAAGCGATGCGTTGCCGGCTCGTTCGCCGACGCCGTTAATCGTGCATTCAATCTGTCTTGCGCCGTGCGCAACGCCTGCCAGCGTATTCGCGACCGACATTCCGAGATCGTCGTGGCAGTGAACGCTGAAAATAGCTTTCTTTGAGTTCGGCACATTATTAATTATGCCGGCAATCAACATTCCCCACTGTTCAGGAATCGCATAGCCGGTAGTGTCGGGGATATTAACCGTTGTCGCACCGGCGGCGATGACCGCTTCGACCATTTTGTACAGATAATCTTTGTCGGCTCTGCCGGAGTCTTCGCAGTAGAACTCGACATCGTCGGTATATTGCTTTGCGCGTTTGACGGCCTTAACGCCCATTTCGATAGCTTTAGCTTTTTTCTCTTCGAGCGTTTTGCCGTATTTGTCGTCCTTGAATTTGCTTGCGATGTGAATATCGCTGATGCCCAGGCCGGTATGTATTCTGGATTTCTTTGCTTTTTTCAGTGCCGCGCCTGCCGAGTCGATATCCTTATCGACTGCGCGTGAAAGCCCACAAATCGTCGGGCCGGTAACTTCCTGCGCGATAAGCTGCACAGCCTCGAAGTCCAGCGGCGAAGAAATCGGGAATCCCGCTTCGATAACATCAACGCCGAGCCGCGCGAGCTGGGTTGCGAGTTCTAATTTTTCGCGCACACCGAGCCTCGTGCCAGCCGCCTGTTCGCCGTCTCTTAACGTTGTATCGAATACTATTATCTTTTCTTCAGTAGACATATCTTGTCTCCTTTATAAGTCCTGTGGTCTCACAAATTGAGAATCCAAAGATTATGCAATAAAATGCTTTAAATTTCAATAAACAATAATAAATATGGGAGATAGGAGAGATTAGTGTATGCGCCTATTGGCGCAAAATAAGAGCGAGAGCGATAATCGCTGCTGAATTGAATACGATATTTGTTGTCTGGTTACTCATAAGCTACTAATTATATAACTAATATTAATAGGATACAACAGAAAAACTGATTTTTGCCATAAATTACCCATCTTTACTTGACTTTTGGTGCATATCTATATAGTATGTCTCGGCTTAAATTAATAAACATTCAATAAGCTATTGTTATCCATAGGCTGAACACAGTAAGTTATATCTCAATTTTCTTTGTGTCTCTGTGGTGAAAGGAATAAAATGTCGAAAAATGTAGCAATCGTAGGTGTAACTGGCGCGGTGGGCCAGGAGTTTATCAGAATTCTTGAACAGAGAGATTTCCCTGTTAAGTCTATAAAAATGCTCGCTTCAGCGCGCTCACTCGGCAAGACACAAAAATTTAAGGGCAAGGACTACCCTGTTGAAGAGCTGACCCAAACCTGTTTCGCAGGTATTGATATCGCACTTTTCAGCGCAGGCGCATCGCGCAGCCGTGAATTTGCAGACGCTGCCGTTAAAGCCGGTGCGGTTGTTGTTGATAACTCCAGTGCGTTCAGAATGGTTCCTGAAATTCCGCTGGTTGTGCCGGAAGTTAATCCGGAAGACATCAAAAAACACAAAGGCATTATCGCCAACCCGAACTGCTCGACGATTATCGCCAACGTTCCGATTTGGCCGCTGCACAAAGCCAATCCTATTAAAAGGATGGTTGTCAGCACTTATCAGGCCGTCAGCGGCGCAGGCCAGGCCGGTATGACCGAGCTTTTTGACCAGACAAAAGAAATTCTCGAAGGCAAAAATCCGACTATAAACAAATTCAAATATCAAATTGCGTTCAACCTCTTCAGCCACGATTCGGCTGTCGGCCCCAATGGCTACAACGAAGAAGAAATGAAGATGGTAAAAGAGACGCACAAGATTTTCCATTGCGATGATATTGCGATTACCTGTACTTGTATTCGCGTTCCTGTTCCGAGATGCCATTGCGAGAGTATTAATCTGGAATTCACCGATTCCATTACGCCTGACGATGTTCGCAAACTTTTAGAGCACGCGCCTGGCGTTTCGCTTATCGACGACCAGAAGAGCAATCGCTTCCCAATGCCGCTCGATGCTGCTGATAATGACGATGTTTACGTCGGCAGAATTCGTCAGGATGAGTCTTTGCCGGACAATAAGGGCATTAATCTTTGGGTTTCAGGCGACCAGATTCGCAAAGGCGCCGCCTTGAACGCAGTCCAAATTGCGGAAAAATTATAACAAAACAGGGGACAGGGTATAGGGTATAGTTTCTGTACCCTGTTCCCTGTACCCTATGCCCTATGAAAAGAAATATAAAACTTACAATTCAATTTCCTTAATTTAGCTTTGACATAGTACCACCGCAAAACGGTTGCATTCCAGCCGATTTGACTGCTCATATTTCCATCATTTCATATTACATTGCTCCAGTGTGGGGAATTTTACTGACAATGGCAAGACTGTTTGTCCTACATTAAAGTCGGGCTCTGCACTGATTTACACAGTTTGAACTTATGTTATCATCCTGTTAAGAATTTCCTCTACACGCAGTATTGCGGCAGAAGAAGAAAAGAATATAAATTGTTAAAAAATTTGAATCTTTAGATTCACTCAAGCATCTGTTATTTCAGATGATGATAAGCTGATGGGGTCGCAGCTTGCCTTTTGGGCTAAAGGGACCCTGAAATAAAATATGAAACAATTTAAATATAATTTAGTTGGGCTAAGACAGGTTTTGATATTGATGCAAAATTGGAAGATTTGGTTGTGCAGCCAAGTGTTTAATATGTGACATATCGGGTTATACGGGGAAATCCCAGATTAGGAGTCTTATCGTGTTTACTGTTATAGCAAATGTTCTTACACCTGTTCTCGCCAGAGGCCCGTACATCTACTGGGGCGGCGGAGGAGGACTTATTATTCTTATCATAGTGATTGTGCTCTTGGTTCGCCGTTGATTATTAATTAGCCTGTCGATAATTCGAACATAAGCATTCATAATCAATAAAGTCTTACAGGGATGCAAGTAATGAACCGAGATTAAACTTTAACTTTTTATGAGGTAAACTATGGAAGTAAACAGTAAGACAGTTGATAAATCTGAAGAAACCACGGCGGAGTCAAAAGGGTCAGGCAAGTCAACCGGTTTCGAAAATGTCAAAAATATTATTGCTGATAAACTGCATAATGTTGCTGATATTATAGGCGAAAAAGCGGCAGACATGGATGAGCAATCCGGCGCAGCTCAATATGGAAAGCAGGCATCGGAGTGGTTGGATCATTCAGCGGAGTACATTCGGCAATTCGATTATAAGCAGGCAGATGCCGATGTCAGAGAATATGTAAGGCAGAGCCCGGGACGCAGTCTATTGATAGCAGGAACCGTTGGCCTGATTATCGGGGCTATTTTTCGACGCAGGTAAGTCAGGAGATTTTTTTACAATGAACGGCAAAGAGACAAACAAAGACCCTGCAACACAACGCGAATCCCTCACTGAACTGTTGGAACGGCTTGCCAAAAATTCAGCCGCCGTGGTTCAGGATGAAATTGAGCTTGCAATTCAGGGGGTTCGGGAAAAGGTGAGAGGTGTTCGAAACGGAGCACTAACGGTTGCGATAGGAACGCTCATCAGTTTTGCTGCATTTATGTCTTTTTGTGCCGCATTAATCATCGGACTCACTTCCTATATGGCGCCTGTCTTTGCCGCGATTGTTACTGGAGCAGCGCTTGCTTTAATCGGTGTTGCCATTGCCTTCATAGGCTGCAGGCGATTGAAGAAATCAGTTTATAAAAAAATAGAAAACAACGCAAACGCTGAAAGGATAACAAAAAATGGCTGAAAAAGAATATCTAAGTAATAAAAGGAAAGCGGATGTTGAGCGCAGCGCCAAAGTTATACGTCAGGATATAGCGAAAGGAGAAGAGAACATTTCCCAAACAGTCGGGCAAATCAGCGAGCGTCTCAAGGAGAAACTGGATTGGCGAGGATATGTCAGGGAATCTCCATACATAGCGATTGGGGCTGCCGCAGGCCTTGGATATCTTGTTTCAAAGATGTTTCAAACACACGCCACTCCAAAAGAGCGAATCATGCGGGAAGTTCGCGAATCACTCGGCGGCCTGCATGCCGGAACCGCCGGGCAAGACTTACTCCGGGTAACACTGTTGGGCATCGCAACGAAGGTTGTTGCTGACTGGATAAACAATGCAACCTCGACATCAACGGCAAGCAGTGACCAGGAGAATCAACCATCGGCAGAAAGTGGGTCAACAATTAACTCAAAAGCAGATACATCAAAAGTTGTCAAAATTAAAAATTAACATTTAATATTTTTAGGAGAATAAAATGGATAGCAAAAACGACAAACACACGACCCCAAAACAACAAATAGAAGAAGGAATAGGCAACGCTGCTACTGCTGCTCATAGTGTACTGGAACGCGGCACTGAAGTTTACGACCATGCGAAACAGACTGTGAGTGATGTTTATGATAAAACAACCAAGGCGGTATGCAAAACCTGTGAACAGGCTAAGAGTTATACAAGCAAAAATCCGGGTAAGACAGTTCTTATCGCATTAGGAGTAGGATTGGGAGTGGGAATTCTCCTGGGTGCACGAACTCATCATTCCCGTACAGGTCGATTTGCACAACCCGTGGTCAATGCGCTTTCCGACATTGCTTTGGAGCTTTTCCGTTAAACTATATATCAGACACGGTGGCAATGACTCTAAAGAAGGTGGTCTCTTAACATCGCCACCCGTTCGTCTGATGGAAAGATGACAACGGGAGAAATAACATGCCAAACAACTCCAAACCAGAGGTGATGCCACACTCGATTTCTTTCTATGTGATCTTGGCCACAGCGTTATTTGCCTTCATCCAAACATTTTCGCTGCTGTCTCCCATTCTGTTGTCGTTTCTGCTCATTCTGCTTATTTCGCTCGCAATCAATCCAGTAATCTCCCGGATGCGGGCAGTGACGGGTGGAAGAAAAGGCGCAACAGGGCTGGCCGCGGCGGCATTGGTCGCTGTCATTGTCTTAACGGGCTGGGCTTTCCTTGCTCCGATGAAGGCCTCGTTCACAAACATCTCTAAACAGTTGCCCGGTTACTGGGAACATCTTCAAAAGCCTCTGATTAAAATGGAGCAAAAAGCCGTACTTTCCGAGGAAAAACTTCAGGCGGAAGTTACCACTGAAATTGCCCAGACCGAGACGACCGCGGGCAAACCCGAAGTCACGCAGCGAACCACTCAACCGGCTCCACCCAAAGCCGCGAAAGAATCGGGATATATTCGTTCGAGCTTGAGCAACATGCTGAATGGCGTGGCCGGCAGTTTCACGGCGGTGGCGTTCAATGCGGCTCAGATACTGGTCGTGTTGGTGACGGTCTTCTTCGGCGTGGCCCTTACACTAATGAATCCCCGCCCGATCTTTGGGGCAATGTTTTCCCTTTTACCGGCACAACACCACGATCAAGCGCTGATCATCCTGCAACGCATTGGAAAATTTGTACCCCGCTGGGCTTTGGCGACGCTGCTGGGGATGGCGACGATTGGCCTGCTGGTTTTTCTGCTCATGTGGCCGATATTCGGATTCATGGACGCGCTGGTTCTGGGGTTGATCGCGGGCGTCCTGGAAGCTGTTCCCTATCTGGGCCCGATCCTCAGCGCAGTACCGGCACTGCTGCTCGCAGTCGGCAAAGGAGGCATGACCCCGCTATGGGTCGTGCTCGTCTATATTGCAGTTCAAGCCTTGGAGAACAATGTGACCACTCCCCTCATCATGGCACGCAATATGAAATTGCATCCGGTAGCGGTGATATTTTCCATGCTTTTATGTGTGGCCGCCTTCGGTGTGCTGGGTGTTTTGATCGCGTCACCTCTGGTTGCCATTGTGAATATCTTGCACGATGAGCTTTATCGAAAGCGTTTTCTTCCCACGGTAACAGATGCAGACTTGGAAAGACTGGCACAAAACGCCCTGTGTGAAAAGCATTCCGTTGACAAGCGATCCAGGCAAGCGGCGATCAAGCCACATGAATCTCACCTAGAATATAATGAGGCAAAATCATAAAAGATAATACTTAGGTCAAATTAAAGGAGTCAAAATTATGAGCAATGAAACAATCACAACTGTATCACCGCATGTTCTGCCAACCCTGCCATACGCGGATAACTCGCTGGAACCGGTAATCTCCGCAAAAACGATTAGCTTTCACTACGGCAAGCACCACAAGGGATATGTCGATAATCTGAACAAGCTGATAGCAGGAACAGAGTTTGACGATATGCCGCTGGAGAAAATTATCACCGAGACAGCCGGCAAGGCCGACAAGACCGCAATCTTCAACAATGCAGCACAAACGTGGAACCATACATTTTACTGGCACAGTCTGAAGCTAAAGGGCGGCGGCGAACCACCGGCCGTGTTGAAGAAAAAGATTGAGGCTGCTTTTAGTACTGTGGATGCGTGCAAAAAGGAGTTGGCGACTGCGGCAATGGCACAGTTCGGCAGCGGCTGGGTATGGCTCGTACTTGATGGCGACAAGCTCAAGGTAGTCAAGACAGGCAATGCGGATTTACCTTTGACCAAAGGGATGAAGCCGCTATTGACTATCGATGTGTGGGAGCACGCCTACTATTTAGATTATCAGAACCGACGCGCGGACTATGTCAGCGCAGTATTGGATAAACTGATTAATTGGGATTTCGCGGCAGAGAATTTAGGCTAATGTAGTCTGAACAATAGCAAGCGAAAAAAAATTCAGAAAGGAAATTAAACATGCCGGAATTTGGAACAGCATTTTCAGGATTGGCCAACGACAGGAAACTCACGGATAATGAGCTTACCAGAGCAATTCGTTTTACGGTGGCTTCAGAGTACGAAGCGATTCAGTTGTATATGCAGCTTGCGGAGTCAACAAATAACAAGCTTGCCGTGGAAGTGCTCAAGGATATAGCGAACGAGGAACGTGTACATGTCGGAGAGTTTCTTAGATTGCTCTACGAACTTGCCCCCAATGAAGAAAAGTTTTATGCCGAGGGGGCAAAAGAAGTAGAAACAGAAATAAAGAAAAGGAAGTAAATATTTTCTGAAGACAGGTAGAGTCGAACCTTAAAAAGAAAGGTATATGATAAAACGCAAACTAATTAATTGGTATTTTACAAGCGTAAATAACAAACAATAACTAAACTCAAATAATGCAAGGATTACTATTATGCTAAACAAAGCCAAAACATTAAAAGGTTACAAACTACACGGCCTCGATGGAGAAATAGGAAAGGTCAAAGAATTCTACTTTGACGACCACCACTGGATGGTTCGCTATCTGGTTGCCGACACAGGAAACTGGCTTACGGGCAGACAGGTGTTGATATCTCCGTACTCGCTGGTAGCCGTGAATAAAGAAGAACAATACATCACTATTGATTTAACCAAAAAGCAGATTGAGGACAGTCCATCTCTGGACAGTGACAAGCCCGTCTCGCGACAATTCGAAGATGCCTACTACGGGTATTATGGCTACCCGATGTATTGGAACGGTCTATACACATGGGGAGCTTATCCGTACATTGTGCATGACCGTGCAATGTGGGGAAAACCCACCAAAGGTGAGAAAGTGTGGGATCCGAATTTGCGCAGCACTCACGATGTGGACGGCCATCACATCCAGGCCGCAGACGGCGAGATTGGCCATGTCGATGATTTTATCATCGATGATGAGACATGGGCGATTCGTTATCTAATCATTGATACACAGAACTGGTGGCCGGGGAAAAAGGTACTGGTTTCGCCGAAATGGATAGAGCGTGTCAGTTGGAGCGAGTCGAAAGTATTCGTAAATCTCTCCCGCAAGACCATCAAGCAGGCACCGGAATATACAGAGGAGTCTCTGCTAACTCGTGATTATGAAACCGAGCTGCATCGATGTTACAATCGCCAGGGATACTGGATTGATGAACCAACTGCTAAGGAGTGCTCACGTTGAGACAAACAATGAGTACGATTACAACTAAAGATGGTACGCAGATTTATTATAAGGACTGGGGTAAAGGGCAGCCTGTGGTATTTAGTCACGGCTGGCCGCTTAGTTCGGATAGCTGGGAAGCACAGATGATGTTTCTGGCATCCAACGGCTATCGCTGTATTGCCCATGACCGTCGTGGTCATGGTCGGTCGAGCCAGCCATGGAGCGGCAACGATATGAACACCTATGCCGACGACCTTTCGGAGCTTATCGAAACGCTCGATTTGAAAAGTGCTGTTCTAATCGGTTTCTCCGCAGGCGGCGGCGAAATTTCCAGATATATCGGCCGTCACGGTACGAAACGTCTGGCAAAAGCTGCGCTGATATCTGCCGTCCCGCCGCTGATGTTGAAAACGGCGGCCAATCCAGAAGGCCTGCCGATTGAGGCATTTGACAAAATTCGTCTCGGCTCTGCTGCCGACCGCTCGCAGTTCTACAAAGACCTTGCAAGCGGTCCATTCTTCGGAGCCAACAGACCCGGCGCCAAAGTCTCGCAGGGTATGATAGACTCATTCTGGCTTCAGGGCATGCAGGCCGGCCACAAGAACACATTCGACTGTATCAAAGCGTTTTCCGAAACAGATTTCACAGAAGACCTCAAAAAATTCGACATACCGACTCTGATAATTCACGGCGACGACGACCAGATTGTGCCAATCGCAGCCGCGGCTCTCTGCTCATCGAAGTTAGTCAAAAACGCAACCCTAAAGATATACGCTGGCGCACCACATGGTATTGCGTACACACACAAAGACAAACTCAACGCCGACCTGCTGGCATTTCTTAAGACTTGAACACAGTCTAAATCGCGGAAAAATTGTAACGTTTACTTATCATAATTTTTAGATTACAATAGGCTCTGAATTATCAGAGCCTTTTTTTGTAATTAGTGTTTATTTGTGGTAAAAATGGCAATTAGAAATATAAAACTTACAATTCAATATGACGGCAGCGGTTATTCCGGCTGGCAAAAGCAGCCGGGCCGAAAAACAATCGAAGCCGAATTAATGTCTGCGCTGGGCAATCTTCTCTGCTCCGAAGACGTCAAAATCAACGGCTCAAGCCGAACCGACGCCGGCGTAAGCGCGCTTGGCCAGGTCGCGAATATCAGAGTCGATACTCCAATTCCAACGGATAGAATGCCAAAAGCGATAAGCATACATTTGCCGAAGGAAATTGCCGTTACCGAAGCGGTTGATGTCCCCGATGAATTTGACGCGATTACAGATACCAAAACCAAAATGTATCGCTACTCGATTTACACCGGCAAAATTCGTCCCGTGTTGCAGGTGAACCATTGCTGGCACAGGCCGGGCAAATTAGATATCGTGCCGATGCAGGAAGCCGCGAAAAAATTCGTCGGCGAAAAGGATTTCAAATCTTTCGCGACCGCAACCGATAAGCGTTCAAGTTCAGTCAGAACAGTTTTGCGCTGCGATGTTACGCAGGAAAAAGATTGGATATATGTTGATGTCGAAGCGAACGGCTTTTTGTATAATATGGTAAGAAACATTGTCGGCACGCTGGTCGAGGTAGGCCGCGGCCGATGGCAGCCGGAAGTTGTTGATAAAATTCTCGAAGCGAAAAAACGTACTGCCGCCGGCCCAATCGCACCGGCCTATGGTCTGTGCCTTATGTGGATTAAATACTGATTTAAGAATGAAGAATGAAAATTTAAAATTTGTAAAACAACATCGCCAAAGGCGGGACCATAAATCTTCAATTTTCAATTTTCAATTTTATTATGAAGATAGTGCATATTATAACAAGACTAATATTAGGTGGTGCTCAAGAGAACACCTTAATCACTTGCAAAGAGCTTGCGGCTCGCGGGCATGATGTAACTTTGATTACAGGCCCTGCACTCGGCCCCGAAGGCGAACTGTTTGAGCAGACCAAAAATCAAAAATACAAAACGATAATCATTGACAAACTCCGCAGGCAGATAAATCCGTTTTATGATATTCCAGCTTATTATGAGTTGAAAAAAATATTAGCGGAAATTCAGCCGGACATTGTTCATACACACTCGGCCAAAGCCGGCATATTAGGAAGACTTGCGGCGTATAATCTCAAATCTCGTATTGTTCACGGTGTTCACGGCCTTTCGTTCCACGAATATCAAAATTCGCTGCTCAATAAATTTTATATTACCGCTGAAAAAATCGCCGCAAAAAAAACAGATGCGTTTATTTGTGTTGCCGATGCGATGACGGAAAAATCTTTAGCCGTTGGAATCGGAAAGCCGGAGCAATATACGACAGCCTATTCAGCGATTGAGGAAGAGCAGTATTTCAATCCGGCGATACCGCAGCAGCGAAACGAATTCCGCAAAAAATATAATATTTCTGAAAATGCCGTTGTTCTCGTAACGATAGCGAGACTGTTTCATCTCAAGGGACACGAATATATAATTGAATCAACAAAAGAACTTGCGAAAAAATTTGATAACTGCGTTTGGCTTTTTGTCGGCAATGGAATTTTGAAAGACAAATTGCAAAACGACATAAATGCTCTTGGCCTTGCGGATAGATTTAGATTTACTGGATTGTTGCCGACTTCACAAATGCCGCTGGTTATTCATTCGTCTGATATATTGGTTCATTGTTCACTGCGTGAGGGGCTTGCTCGTGTTCTTCCGCAGGCGATGCTCTGCGGCAAACCGGTTGTAAGCTTTGATGTCGATGGTGCGCCGGAAGTTGTGAATAAAGATACCGGCCGACTTGTCGAACCGAAAAACGTATCGCGGTTGATTGATGTCTGTGCGGAATTGATTGCCGATGAAAATTTAAGAAATAAGTTAGGTATGAGTGGCAGAGAATTTGTAAAAGAAAAATTCTCGCCGAAAACAATGGTCGATAAAATCGAAGAAGTTTACAAAAAATTAATTTCTAATCAGTGCAATCTGCGTAATCAGTGATTAATGGAGTAGTTGCATACCGCATCAGCAATTTGGATTCGTAACTGGCTAACCGAACCTTTATCGTTTGGATGTACTCTGTTGGTCAATATGATTACGAATTTTTTGCTTTCCGTGTCGCAGACGATTGATGTGCCGGTATATCCGCTGTGGCAGAATGTTTTCGCACCGAAGCATTTACCCTTAATCCACGAATGATTGCTGCTGTTGACATCGAAGCCAAAAGCTCTGCCGAAATATTTTCCCGTTGTCAGAAGCGATATGGATTGGCTGCTCAAAATTTGTTTGCCGTTTGCCTTACCATCGTTCAAAATCATTCGGCAGTAAATCGTCAAATCCGACGCAGTTGTAAAAACGCCTGCGTTTCCCGAAACGCCGCCCATTAATTCTGCCAGCGGGTCGTGTACAACGCCGCGATTTAATTTGCCGTCTTTTAATTCAGCCGCTGCGATTCTCGCTTTCATCTCGGCAGGCGGATTGTAATATGTATCGTGCATACTCAAAGGCTCAAAGATGTTTTCCTTTGCGAAAACGTCTAAAGTTTGCCCTGATACTTTTTCAACGATTTTTCCAAGTGTGATATAACCCAGACAACTGTAACAGGATTTCTCACCGGGCGCGGATTGCGTTTTCAGCGAACAGATTTTTTCAATAACTTTATCAGGGCATGGTGAGCCGTGTTTTTTTTGAATCGGCTCGGCGCTTGTATAGCCCGGCAGCCCCGAAGTGTGCGAAAGCAAATGTTTGATTTGGATTTTTTCTTTGCCGCAGCCGACAAAAGCGGGAATGAATTTAGATGCGTAATCGTCGAGGCTGATTTTATCCCTGTCGATGAGAATTAAAACACAAACTGCCGTCGAAACAGGTTTGGATAAAGACGCGATATCGAAAATTGTATCTTTCTGCATCGGCTCGGTATGCGGAACTGTTACCATATTACCAAACGAACCGAAGAATAATTCTTTGTCATTTTGGCCGGCGTAAATAACCGCGCCGGGAATATTTCCATCGGTGATTTCGCCGTTGACGATTTGGGCAATTTGAGTTTGCAAATCGGCGGCATAAACAAACGCGGTGAGATTAAAACATATTATGCAGATTGCGGCTGTTATTTTCAGTTTCATTTTTTTCTCAAAATCAATAGCAATTTTCTAAAATCTATTATAGTATATCTTTTCTGAAAGACAATTCATTATCCGGAGACGAATCGTGCGATTATTTAAATATATTACGATAGTATTACTGGCCGGCATCAGCGGCTGCGTGCCCGTGCGTACGGGTCTGGATAATGTCAATTCATATCAGCATATTTTTCAAGGCAAGCGCATTGGCATAATCGCCAATCATACCGCCTGCGACAGCAACGGCAGGTTCATCACGGATGTTTTTCGGCAGATGCCCGGCGTTAAGGTTACTGCGTTGTTCGGTCCCGAACACGGTTTTGCAGGTACTGCCGCCGACGGCAAAAAAATCGAAGACAGTCTGGCTGATGGCAATATTCCGGTTTACAGTCTTTACGGCGAAAACAATAAACCGACTGCGGAAATGCTCGAGAATGTCGATGTGCTCGTTTTCGATATTCAGGACATCGGTAGCAGATACTATACTTATATTTCCACGATGGCTTTGTCGATGGAATCGGCGGCGGCCAACGGCAAAACTTTCGTCGTGCTGGATAGACCCAATCCTATTAATGCTGTCAACGTGCAGGGCGATGTTCTTGATATAAATTTTTCAACTTTTGTCGGCCTGTATCCGATTGCGACCCGCCACGCGATGACGGCAGGTGAACTTGCGAAGATGTTCAATGGCGAACATTGGCTAAAGGATAACGCCCAGGCGAAGTTGATTGTTATACCTATGACACATTGCCGGCGTTCATACTGGTATGACCAGACGGGCTTGAAATTTATCAATCCTTCTCCGAATATGACGAGCGTTGATGCTGCGGCCGTCTATACCGGCACGTGCCTGATTGAGGGCACAAACATTTCCGAAGGCAGAGGAACAGACAATCCGTTTTTGGTTTTCGGCGCTCCGTGGATTGACGCGCAGAAGCTGACAGCGGAGTTGAACAAAATTAATTTACCAGGCCTGAAATTTGTGCCGAAGGAACTTACGCCGACGGCATCGAAGTTTAAAGATGAAAAATGTTTCGGCTGTGAAATCATTATTACCAACCGAAACAAAATGGACTCTTTTTACACAGGCGTTGCGATTGTAGATACGATAGCGCGTATGTATCCTGAAAATTTCGAGTGGAAGATAAAACATTTCGATAGACTCTGCGGCACGGATATAATTAGAAAAGCAATCGAGAAGCGGCAGCCGGTTGCGGAATTAAGAAAGCAGTGGCGAAAAGAGATTAGTGAATTTAATAAAATCAGAAAACGATATTTAATTTATAAGTAAGAGGTTTTATGAAGACGTTGACAAAAGAACTTTGGATGAATGTGCCGCGGCGGCGTGCGATTGTTTCTATTCATAATGAGGTTGAAAGGCTGGTTAAAGAATCAGGCGTTCAGGACGGCCTTGTATTGGTCAACGCGATGCACATCACCGCATCGGTTTTCATTAACGATAACGAGTCCGGCCTGCATCACGATTATGAAGTCTGGCTCGAAAAGCTCGCGCCGGAAAAACCGCATTCGCAATATCAGCACAACGGTGCGGAGGACAACACCGATGCTCACATGAAGCGGCAGGTAATGGGTCGCGAAGCTGTCGTCGCTATAACCGACGGCAAACTGCACCTCGGCACATGGGAGCATATCTTCTATTATGAGTTTGATGGCCTGCGCAAAAAACGCATCCTCGTCAAAATCATCGGCGAATAATTATTTCGGCCTATTCGCCTTGTCCTGCATATCGATTTGCCAGATATATTTCTGCGTGCGGAAAATTACTACGAACAAAACGAGCAGCGAAATAATCAGGATAGGCAGCATTAATTTTTCAATCCACTTCGTGCCGCAGAAAATCAAAACCGTATTGAGTACAATAAACCAAATACGAATTTCCGTCGGCCCTGTGCCAAGGTATGTAATTTTAAATTCGCCCGTTGCGCCGAACGAAAGGAACGAACTTACCATAAACGTGCCGAATACACCGATTAGCAGAAAAATAATATCGCGAGGAAACCCAGTCAGCAAAAACGAATAGCCGATGAAGATGCAGACCATAAAAACAAAGTCCAGCAGGTGATCCATAAAGAACCCCCACTTCAGCAGCCCTGTGTCTCTGTACCGGCCAATCGCACCGTCAAACCCATCCGTGAACCACTGCAAAAACAGCATCAGCGATAAAAGCCACAGCCAGTGCAGATTATTTTTCGCCAGATATCCGAAAACAATCATGCCTGCCGACCATAGAAGAGTCGTAAGCGTTAAATGATAAGTTTCAATCCCTTTTGGAATTTTCGCAACATTTCTGTCGATAAACTTTCTCTCTGCTGCTGCTAAAAAAGTTTTCATCGGTGCTTTTTTATCGCCGGTAAATTTATTTTGCTCCATATCCGTACCTTTCAATATCCCTAATATTCACGCAATCTAAATTTTCTCAAACGTAAAATTATGCGAGTTCGCGTCAACTTTTACGCTGTCGCCCTCGGCAAATTTACCTTCGAGCAGTTGCCCAGCCAGCGTATTTTCCAGCCTTTGCTGAATCGTTCTCTTCAAAGGCCTTGCGCCGAACGATACATCATATCCTTCATCCATCAGCAGCATTTTAGCCGCGTCAGTAAATTGAATATTAATGTGTCTGTCCGCAAGACGCTGCGCCAATCGTTTAAGCTGGATATCGATAATGTTTTTCAGATTATCCTTCGACAGTGTATGGAACACGATGCTTTCATCGATTCGATTCAGAAACTCCGGCTTGAAATATTTTCGCAATACTTCTTTAACGTGCGCCTCAATTTCCCATTCAGCGCCCTGCTCTTCGGTAAGTTTTATAATTTGTTCGCTCGCGATATTGCTCGTCATAATAATCACAGTATTCTTGAAATCGACAGTCCTGCCCTGACCATCGGTGAGTCTGCCCTCATCAAAAACTTGCAGCATAACATTGAACACATCCGGATGCGCCTTTTCAATTTCGTCCAGCAGCACAACCGAATACGGTTTTCGCCGAACAGCCTCAGTCAATCGTCCGCCTTCTTCATAGCCGACATATCCCGGCGGCGCACCAATCAAACGCGCAACGCTATGCTGCTCCATAAACTCGCTCATATCCACACGAATCATTGCGTTTGGGTCATTGAACAAAAAGTCCGCAAGCGCCTTCGACAATTCCGTTTTGCCAACACCAGTCGGTCCCAGGAACAGGAACACGCCGATTGGCCTGCCCGCATCGCCGAGTCCCGCGCGATTTCTCCGCACTGCATCGGACAATGCGCGAACAGCCTCATCCTGACCAATGACACGTTTATGCAGTTCATCTTCCATGTGCATTAATCGTTCACGCTGGCCGCCAAGCAGTTTGGAAATTGGTATGCCCGTCCATTTCGAAACAACCTGCGCGATATGCTCTTCGGTAACTTCGTTGCGAATCATTTTCGCTGCGCTGCTTTGCGCAAGCAGTTCTTCTTTTTGTTTTACCTGTTTTTGCAAATCGGCAATCGTACTGTATTTGAGCCTTGCCGCTTTTTCCAAATCGCCTTTACGCTGCGCTTCTTCAAATTCGTTATTCGCGCGGTCGATTTTTTCTTTTATCTCCTTAATGGAATTTATATCCGCCTTTTCGCTTTCCCATTTTGCGGTCAATGCTCTATCCTGACTCTGCAATTCTGCGAGCTGCTTTTCAAGATGTTCCAATCTTTTCTTGCTCGCATGGTCAGTTTCTTTTTTCAGCGCCTCTTTTTCAATCTGAAGCTGCATCGCTTTTCGGCGAATATCGTCAAGCTCTGCGGGAAGCGAATCATTTTCGATGCGCAGTTTCGATGCCGCCTCGTCAATCAAATCAATCGCTTTGTCTGGCAGCCATCTGTCGGAAATATATCTGTTTGACAAAGTCGCCGCCGCCACAATCGCAGCATCGGCAATTCGCACGCCGTGATGGGTGTCGTATCGATTTTTCAAACCGCGCAAAATCGCGATGGTTTCCTCGACGCTCGGCGGGTCAACCATTACCGGTTGAAATCTTCGTTCCAGTGCCGCGTCTTTTTCGATATATTTACGATACTCATTGAGCGTCGTCGCACCGATGCACCGCAGCTCGCCTCGCGCAAGCGAAGGTTTTAGCAAATTGCCCGCGTCAACAGCTCCCTCGGCTTTGCCTGCGCCGACAATATTGTGCAGTTCATCGATGAACAGAATAATTTCGCCTGCCGATGATATTACTTCTTTTAGAACAGCTTTGAATCTGTCTTCGAATTCGCCGCGGTATTTCGTACCGGCTATCAGCGCACCCATATCGAGCGCGATAACTTTTTTATTTTTCAAACCTGTCGGCACATCACCCGCGACGATTCGCTGCGCAAGCCCTTCGACGATTGCGGTCTTGCCAACACCCGGCTCGCCGATGAGCACAGGATTATTTTTCGTTCGTCTGTTCAGAACCTGCATACATCTGCGGATTTCGTCTTCGCGTCCGATTACTGGGTCGAGTTTGCCGGAGCGTGCCTGCTCGATTAAGTCGATGCCGTATTTTTCAAGAGCTTTGTATTTCGCTTCCGGATTTTCATCGGTAATTTTTCCACTGCCGCGAATTTGTTTCAGCGCTGCTTCGATTTGCGTTTCGGTTATGGAATTGAGCGCGAGAATTTCTTTTGCGTTGCTCGGCACAGAGGCCAGCGAAAGAAAAAGATGTTCGACGCTCAAGTATTCGTCTTTCATTTTGTCCGCGCGGTTCTGCGCGTCGAGTATTATTTGATTCAGAGCAGGGTCTGGCATAATCTGTCCGTTGACGTTTCCTTTCGGCAGACGTTTGAGTTCGTTTTCGGTTATATCTTTTATGCGGTTGACGGTAGTGCCGATGGTTTTGAGGATAGAGATAGCGACGCCATCGTCATCGCGCAGAATCGCGGCAAGTAAATGCAGCGGAGTTAGCAGAGTGCTTGATTGCTGCATTGCGATTTGCTGTGCGGTTGCCAGTGCTTCCTGTGTTTTCAATGTAAATTTATCAAATTTCATAAAAACCACCTTTCACATCGTTGTAGGGGCGAACCGAGGTGTTCGCCCAACTTGGCAGACACGCAGGTCTGCCCCTACATTAAATAGCAAAGACTGTGCCTAAACTTGCAGAATTGTAAGTCAGTATAAAACAGGCAGTTATAATTGCAAAGAAGAATTTGAAAATGCCATTTTGGCATATACAAATCTGGTTAGCCCTGCCGTCACTACGGCAGGGTTTTCTCTTGAATCACTCCGTGTCATTCTCGCGAAAGGCGGTTGGAGCATTGGCGGAAACCACTGTGGGGGAATCCAGCCGTTTAGCTGCCGCCAACACGGCGATGTCATTGCGAGGAGTCCCTTTTTTGAAGACGACGAAGCAATCTCAATTTTCCGGATTATTAGAAGTATCTTTATGTTTCGAATTTGATTTGATTGCAACGTGTATTTGCCAGTCAATTTCTTCTTTTATTGCTGCTCCTACTCCGTCTAATCCAGGAAACAATGAAGAAGCTGATATATTAGCAGTATGGAGACGAGCCAAATAATCCCGTTTGCTTTCCTTGGGTATGACAATCTTGAAATATTTACGCTCAACCAATGGAACATCCGATGATTTATTTTCCCATGTACTGTTAATATTGTTATCAAGAAGAGATTGAATAATCAAACCATGATCACTAAAAACATTAATTGTGTATGTTAATTCTGCTTGTTGAACTACTGCTCTCGGATTGCTGTGATTTTTGTCAATCGCACGAATAAAATTTATACTTTGAGGGAGGTTTCGCACATACCAAGTATCACTTTCTGTAGTGGAACAACGCTCCTTTTTAATCTCTGCATCCACAGCTTTTTCCAAGCAACTATAGTTCATTACCCATATAAAACCGTCCCTCTCAAGGTGTTCTATGACTGCAAAATAGGCTGCGACATAAGGAGAGCTAGTCCAGTCTAACAATCGTGTTGGTGCCCTATAGTGTTGCATCAATTGCCACCATCCAACTATATCATCATCAGTTGGCACCAGATTTACCAGAAGGTGCTGTCTAGCTGTGGACATGAATTTTTTCACAACTACTGCTTCAAACGGAGCTAGCAAAAAGCCATAGCCTTCTGTCTGGTTTAGGATTCTAGTGAACGATGGGAAAAGAGGCCAATCAGCAGATTGGCCCCTAAAGAAAAACCTTTCTTTTAAAAGACGGCCATGGTCTATCATTTGGGTAATGATATTATCAAAATCTTTCCAATTGTTTGCTACAATTTCTGGCCATTTCATGTTTTATGCTTTCAAAACAGGGCATCCGGAATAAAATTATGGAAGTTTGCTCTTTTCACTCTTCACTTAATTATATTCTCTTTTTTCTTCTCAACAAGCGACATTTTATTTTTCTCGTCGCAGCGTTCCGCATTGGAAGTTCGATGTTGAACGTTAAGATAAAGTTTTTTCGTGTCGTTTCGTGTTTATTCGTGGTTAAAATAGCGGTTAAAAAGACCCTCTGATTTTGGGGAATAGAATTGACAATTATTGGAAATTCGCTGATAATTTTCGAAAATTACGGAGTTATAATATGGTACGGAAGCTGTTTTTAATCGGATTTTTCATAAGTTCCAGTTTTCTGGTCGGCTGTGTTGAGCGCAAGCTCACAATCACGACCGAGCCAGCCGGCGCGCTGGTACTGCTCAACGATGAGGAAATCGGCACCTCGCCGGTAACCGTCGGCTTCGAATGGTACGGCGATTACAACGTCAGAATCGCCAAAGAAAATTACGCAACCCTCGTTACCCATCGCAACTTACCACGTCCGCTGCGAGATAAATTCCCATTCGATATGTTCGATGATATGTTCCGCACGAGAATCGATGAATACGCGTGGAATTTCAAACTTGAGCCTTACGTTCCGCCGGTCAAGGAAGATATGATTGACCGTGCCGTCAGCCTGCGTAAAGAAACACTCATTGACCCAAATGCCGTCAAGCCAAAGAATTATAAGCCCAAATATCCGAAACCGGAAAAAAAGAAAGTGGATAAGAAAAAGAAGACCGCTGACCCGAACACGGTAACGGAAAGTAAAAAATAAAGCGAAATGCTTAATATAGATAACAAAAAAGGCCGTATGAAACGGCCTTTTTTATTTTGGAGGATAGAAGAAGAAAAAAGAAATATTGTTAAGCTGTCGGTGGTTTGACAGGCTCGTTGTTCTGCTGCTGGGCTTTTTCAGCCTGAATTGCGTTGTAAACCTCCTTGCGGTGAACGCTTATAGTTTTCGGTGCGGTGATACCAAGTCTTACCTTGTCGCCGCGGACGTCAACAATGATGATTTCCACATCATCGCCAATCATTATCGATTCGTTTTTTTGCCTGCTTAAGACTAACATTTCCGGTACTCCTTTCTCCGGTTTCAGGTTCCATTCCTGCTTCTTATATTACGTAATATAAGAACATCTGTTTACCGAATACTTATACCGAAGTATTATTCGGCAAGATTAATAAGGGGGATAACTGAAAAATTTGAAAATAAAAGATAAAAAATGAGTAATTTAAAGTGTTTGCGGGAAAAGACTTGCGGAAAACAGAAATAAAATAGTTGGTATTATGCCTCGAATTCGCGCCAATAGCGGTATCGAACCGCCAGCCAATAGCCCCAAACCGACCCGATAAAGCCGAAAGCGACCATCTGAACCGGCAAAATAGCCAGAACCGTCTTTGTAAAGAATACTGCCGACCATGAACCGGCCATATATTCCAAGGTTGATAGCTTAGCGTAAGTTATTATTGAAAATGTGCTTACAAGTGCTGTTCCAATTGCCGGCCAGATATAACCGGCTCCCAAAAATAGCTTGCCGCAAAAGCCGCAGGCCATAAATGCGATGATAACGCCGAATGCGATTTGCAGATTCGCCGGCTGACCGACAACAAAACCCGCTTTCTGATCATGATAGCTGATGTCCGATGCTAAAATATTGAGCAGATACGTTGCCGCGATGACAGTGCCTATAACTGTAACTGTAATGCGGGCAATGGGTTGAAGTCTTACCATTGCCTCGAATCTATCGGGCAAATCGAGTGTGTTTCTTCTGAAAAGTTTGTCAGCGGCATACGCGCCGATAACGCCAAGAAGGGCGAATGTAAGCCAAATGAAACCTTCGTAACGAAGTGCGTAATATACTGCCAACCTTGAACTTGCGGCAGGAGCAGCCTGGAAAAGAGTAGAAATAGCCGAGCTTTTAAGCGACCAGAATGTCATCCCGGCAGGTACTGCCAGAATACCCATTTGCATACCCAATGGCGTACAAACCGCCGAAGCTACGAAACCGGCAGCCAAAGCGAGTAGACCGCAAAGCATTAAATCCGAAAGACTTATACTTCCGGTGAAGAATGCGAAAACGCCGTTGTACGTTGGCTGAATACGTTCCCACGGCAGCAGCCCGACAAGCATAACGCCAATAGCCAGAGCCAAAGCGAGCCGAATTTTCGACAGCCAGGATAAATCGTTAGATATAAGTATTTCTTCCATAGGCCAAAAGTTTACCGTGAATGCTCAAAATTTACAGCAAAAAAATGCGCAAAATCCTTGCAAACCTGCGTATTATTACACTCAAAAAGTATCAAATTGCATGTATTTACACGCGAAAACACCCAAATTGCCTATATTTAAACCTAAAAAGCTTTCCCGCAAGCGGGATTTCCGCTTCGCTTCAACAATAATCTGGCGTTTTTCGCAATTTCCGGCAGTGGTCAATTATTTAATCTGCAACGATAAATTTTTCCGCACCTTTGCTTTTTATCAATTTGTTTTTATCTTCAATGGGAACGATTATCGCTTCTGTGTTTTCGATTTTTTCAATCAACTCAAGACCTTTTGCCGCGCCCATAATATTTACCGCAGTTGAGAGTGCATCTGATTGAGTACCGTTCGGGCAGATAATCGTATCGCTTGAAATTAACTCGGCGCTTTGTTCTGTTTGCAGATTGAAGATATGGCTGAATTTTTTGCCGGCGATTTTGTAAAAGCGTTCGTAATTTCCGCTGGTCGAAGCGGCCATATCTGAAAGCTCCAGTTTCATAATGATATTGTCGGCTGCATCTCTCGACGGATTGCGAATCCCAATAATCCATTTGCCGCCATTTTGAGTTGTGCCGAAGCATCCGATTTGTCCGCCTAAATCAACGAGTCCGCCGGTTGCGCCGCGGCTTTCCATTATCGCCTGCGCCTTGTCAGCGGCAAACCCTTTTGCGATTCCACCCAAATCCAGCCGCATACCTTCGACTGCTAATTTTACGGAATAATCATTAGCGTCGAGGATTATTTTGTCGCAGCCGATAATTTTTTTCACATCGGCAAGCTGCTGTTCTGTCGGTATCGAATTTGCCTCTGCACATTTTCTCCACATATCCACAAGCGGCCCAACTGTGATATCAAACGCGCCATCGGTTAGTTTGCTGTAATAAATTGATTTTTGCAGAATCTCGAACAAATCCCTGTCAACTTTTACCGGCTCTTTCGCCCCCTGACGATTAACGAGCGATAATTGTGAATTAGGGTCGAACCGGTTCATTAGTTTTTCAAGCCGATACACCTCATCAAACGCGGCGTTGATGCTTGCCTGTGCGGTTTTCTCATCCGGCCCAACCGCTATGATTTTCGCAATGGTGTTCATCACAAGCCTGTTTGGGCTTTCGACGGATACAAGCCGAGGTGCTTGCTGCATACGGGTTATCAGCAGATAAACAATACTTATGGCAATTAACGAGATTGGCAAAATTTTAAATTTCTGATTTTTCATACTTTAGATTATAATAATAAAATGAAGAATAAAAAAGTCAATATTTTGGATGATTTAATCCGGCAGCAGTTACTGCCGTTTGTGCGCACGCCGTCACGCTATATCGGCGGCGAAGTCAATCAGATAAAAAAAGATTTAGACAAATGCGATTTGAAAATCGGCCTTTGCTTCCCCGATGTATATGAAATCGGCGCAAGTCATACAGGCCTGGCGATTATATACGAAGCCCTGAACCGACAGCCGAACATTGCAGCAGAGCGGATTTTCCTGCCCTGGCACGATGCGCAGGATGTAATGAAGCAGAAATACATTCCGCTATATACGCTCGAATCGAAAGCCGCGGCAAAAGACTTCGACGTTATCGGGTTCAGCCTTACAAATGAGTTATGTTATACAAATGTATTGAACGCACTCGACCTTGTCGGCATTCCATTGCGCAGCGATGATCGCGGCGAAGATGACCCGATTATTCTCGGCGGGGCTGGAATGGCGAATTGCTGTGAGCCGATTGCGCCGTTTTTTGATATGTTCCTTCTCGGCCAGGCCGAAGAAGCGATAGTTGAGTTGTCAAAATTTTTGGTTGAGAATAAAAATCTCTCGAAAAAAGATTTACTCGCCGAGGTTGCGAATAAATTTTCCTTTATTTATGTTCCGCCTTTTTATAAGGCGGGCATAACAAAAATTTCCGATGCGGTTGTCGATGATTTGGATACTTCAGTTGTCCCAGAAAAACCGATTGTGCCTTTTATGCAGCCGGTGCACGAACGGATTAGTATTGAAGTTATGCGAGGCTGTCCCGGCCGGTGTAATTTCTGTCAGGCAAGTTTCTGCCGCAGACCGATTCGCTTTAGAAGTCCGCAGAGAATTTTGGAGATTGCCAAAAAAGTGTACGACGCCACAGGCTTTGATACGATTGGTCTGTTGAGTCTTTCAACGGCTGACTATCCATATCTTGAAGAAGTGATAGCTTCTCTCAACGAATATTTTGAGCCGAAGAAAGTTGGAATTTCGCTTCCGAGTTTGCGTGTTGATGTTCAGTTGAAACTGCTGCCGAAATTGGCGACATCAGTTCGCAAGAGCGGCTTGACAATCGCGGTCGAAGCGGCAAGTGAGCGGTTGAGAAAAATTATCAATAAGCCGATAACCGATGAAAATCTTTTCGCTGCGGTTGAAGAAGCGTATAGAAATGGTTTCGAGTCTGTGAAATTATATTTCATGACAGGCCTTCCTGGCGAGACGGAGGATGATATTAAAAATATCGTTAAGCTTTGTTTTGAGCTTGCGACATTGCGAAAGAAAGTTTGCAACAGAACCGCGAGTATCACCGCGGCCGTAAGCTGGTTTGTTCCGAAGCCTCACACGCCTTTCAGCTGGGCGCCGCAGCAGAGTGCGGAGTATTTCCAGCGGGCAAAGGAAATTATTCTTGATGAGAAAAAAAGGTTTGGCGCAAGATTTTTGAATTTTAAATTCCATCATATTCAGCGCAGTGTTCTCGAATCCGTGATAGGCCGCGGCGACAGAAAAATCGCTGATGTGATTGAGTATGCGTATAAGACCGGCGCGAGATTTGATTTGTGGGATGAGTGTTTCAATTTTGAAATCTGGGAAAAGGCGTTTGAGAATTTCGGTTTAAATGTCCATCAGCTTTCGGCAAGAAAATTTGAAGTTGATGAAACTTTGCCGTGGGAGCATCTCGGCGGGCCGGATAAAAATTATTTGTTGAAACATCTGCAGCAAAACTAAATTATTTTCGCCTCAATAGCGGAGGCAATTTCGTCAGTAGTTTTCATTTGTGCATATAAACCATTCAGAGCGGCCATAAAAGCGTCATGTACATCTGTCGCCGAAACCTTGTGGTTGTTAAACATCACAGCTTTAGTTGCGCAGGCATCGTGAGCGACAAAGCATTCATATCCAAAATCGCAGGCCGCGCGAGCCGTCGCGTGTACGCACATGTGCGACATCATTCCGCAAATAATCAGATCATGAATGTTATGTTCCTGTAAAAATTTATTTAGCTCTGTATCTCTGAAACTATTCGGATAATGTTTGACGATGATTTTCTCGCCTGCGATTGGCGCAACGGAGTTATGAATCTCAACGCCTTTTGTGCCGGCGACAAAAAAAGTTGCGCCCGGCCGTTTGTTTATATGCTGAATATGAATGACAGGCAATTTTACTTTTCTTGCTGCGGCCAATAATTTAGCGGTATTGTTCGCGGCCTCAACTGTATTTTCCAATTCGAGTGCGCCGCCGGGAAAATAATCATTTTGAATATCAATTAACAAAAGTGCAGTTTTCATTTTTTCCTCATACATTTCCATACTATCAGAGAACCGTCTTCCGGGTCTTCTCTTGTCCCTGTTTTTTTGAAACCGTTTTTCTCAAGCACACGCTGTGAAGCGATATTATCAACAGATGTTTCCGCGGTTACACCTTTTACTTCAGGCCTGTTGAAGGCTTCATTTAAAATCGCGGCAATACCTGCCGAAGCAAATCCTTTACCGCCGTATGAATCCAAAATTCCGTAACCGATATCTACCAGACCATTGTCTGGCGAATTTTTGAAACAAGCCGAACCAACGATTGCTCCGTCAGATAAATTTTTGAAAAATCTCGGCAAGCACCAGAACCAATCCTGTCCGCTGCGATATCGCAACATTGCATCTTGTGCCACAACTTCAGGAAGCAGGTCTTTTGTAATTTCAAACATCAGACAGTGAGCAATTCCTTCAGCGAGAAATTTTTCAACTGCCTCCGGAGGCATTGCGACAAGTTCTATTTTATGGCTCATAGATTAAAAATTATTTCTTTTTATTAAACAACAGTACTCCGCAGGCTTCCTTAATCAGCACCAGACTCAACAGCAGAAAAACAGTTCCGCAAACGCCCGCGATGATAATGTCTATTTTCACAGTTTGGCCGTGCATAATCGCAGGCAGAGATTTGGCCAGCGGTGTAATTAAATTAACCAGCGACCACAGCGTCATTACGAGCATAAAAATCATTGGCACAATTGCGTAAATCGCTTTCTTTCCGGTTTTCTTCAGCCAGATTGAAACAGCCAAAAGCGTAAGCGCCGCCAGCAGTTGATTGCTGCTTCCGAAAATCGGCCATGCGACCAAATAACCTTTTTCCTTTACAAGCATCAGAAAAATAAACGGCAGCACCAGACTCGCAACCGCTGCGATAACGCCGCCGATTCTGCTCTGCAAACCCGTCAATTCCTGAAAGATATAACGTGCAAGTCTTGTGCAGACATCGAGCGTGTCGTAAACAAATGTCGAGAAAACTAAAAGCGCGAAAGGAAAAGCCAGTTGAAATTTTACGCCGACAAGGCCGAGATATCGCGCGATTCCGTTTGCGTAAATCAAATTCGGGTCGCCGCTGATAAGCGCATCGCCTTTTGGAAGAATCATAACTGTTATAAGCGCAAGTACTCCGACAAGACTTTCCAGAAGCATCGAGCCGTAGCCAATCGGCATTGCGTCTTTTTCTTTCGCGAGTTGTTTGGATGTTGTGCCGGAAGAGACTACGCCGTGAAAACCGGAGCACGCGCCGCACGCTATAGTGATGAATAATGTCGGTATCAGCATTTTGCCGTTTGCAAGGCTTGCGAAACCATCGAGATTTACAGCCGGATATTGTACCGGAAATTTTCCGCTGAATGCGCCGATAAATCCGACAATGATAACGGCATAGAGCATCCATCCGCCGAGATAACCTCGCGGCTGAAGCAGCAGCCACATCGGAATAACCGAAGCGACAAAACAATACGCCAGCAGAATCACATCCCATTGCTTAACAGAAAGACTCGCCAGCGCATCAAGAACAACCTGCGGACATCTGTGCCCATACCAAACAATAAATAAAACCAGCGGAACAAAAATTATCGTTGCCAGTGTGAGATTGATTTTGAAACGGTAAAGTAAAATTCCCAGCGCTATCGCGAGCAGCAGATACATAATAGAAGACGCGGCGACCGCCGGCCCGTACGCTTCGCTTTGTACTGTGGTTTTAAATGTGTTGGCGGTTATGTCTGTAAAAGCGATGATAACATAAATCAGCGTAAGCCACACAAAGATAAGAAAACTTATGTAAACTGATTTTGGCGTATATTGTTTGACAATTTCGCCGATACTCGCGGCCTTGTGACGAACCGAAGCGACCAGACTGTAAAAATCGTGAACTCCGCCGATGAATATTGCGCCGATAACAAGCCAAAGAAGCGCAGGCAGCCAGCCGAACCAAAGTCCCGCAAGTACAGGCCCGACAATCGGCCCCGCCGCGGCAATCGCTGAAAAATGCTGACCGAGAAGCATCTGCATTTTCGCCGGCACATAATCAACGCCGTCGTTTATTTCCACAGCCGGGGTTTTACTGGAATCATCAAGATTCATCTGTTTGGCAATAACGCGTCCATAAGTGCGATAGCCAATAAACAAAATTACCATTGTCAAAATTACAATTAGCGGAATCATAGTGTGTCCTGAAAAAAATTATTTTTTATAACAGAATGGATGCAAAGGCTTTTTCAATCCTGCCGGTTCCTGTATTCCACCTTGTTTACCGGACTGCTGAAATTCGATAATTATGTCCGCGGCTTTCTGCGGGTCGTCGCAGACGGTGAAAACATCCATATCATTCTGGCCAATATATTTGTGTTTTTTGAGCATTGTCTTTTTCATCCAATCCACAAGACCGCCCCAATATTCGCTGCCCATAAGAATTACCGGAAAATACGCCTGTTTGAATGTCTGTATCAAAACCAGTGCTTCGCTGAATTCGTCAACTGTGCCGTATCCGCCCGGAAAGGCGATAAAGCCGTTGGCGTATTTGAGGAACATCACTTTTCTGCAAAAGAAATATTTGAAGTGCAGAGAAAGGTTTTGATATTGATTTGGTTTTTGTTCGTGCGGCAAATCGATATTCAGGCCGACGCTTTTCCCGCCGACTTTAGCAGCGCCTTTGTTCGCGGCTTCCATAATACCGCCGCCGCCGCCGCTGATGATTGCGAAGCCTGCCTTTGCCAGAATCTCCGCTGTTTTTACAGTGAGCTTGTAATACTTATCATTCTTTTTTGTTCGTGCCGAGCCGAATATGGAAACCGCAGGCCCTATTGTCGCAAGCTCTTCAAACGCTTCGACGAATTCAGCCATTATTCTGAACACGCGCCATGTTTCTTCTGCCTCAACGCCGAACCTGTCTATTTTGTCGCTCATAGCGATTCCTTTCTTATAATAATTTCGGATTATCTATCGCAGGGCAGTATTTCGCAATCTGGCAGACATCGCATTTTGGTTTTCTTGCCTGACAGATATTTCTGCCGTGAAAAACAATCAGATGACTGAACAGCGTCCAGTTTTTCTTCGGTACAATTTCCATAAGGTCGAATTCGAGTTTAACAGGGTCGCTGTTTTCCGAAAGCGCCAGCCGTCGGCTCAATCTTATTACGTGAGTATCGCACACAACGCCCGGCGTGTCAAACGCATTGCCCAGCAGCACATTCGCGGTTTTTCTGCCAACGCCGTTGAGCGTAAGCAGTTCATCCATTGTTGATGGAACTTTGCCGCTGAAGTTATCGATGAGTTTTTGACAGGCGTTTTTAATATTGAATGCCTTATTGCGGTAGAAGCCGGTAGTTTTTACATCCTGTTCGATTTGCTCAAGCGGTGCGTTTGCCCAGTCGGCAGCGGTCTTGTATTTTTTGAAAAGCGTTTTTGTAACGATGTTCACCCGCACATCGGTACACTGCGCCGAAAGAATCGTTGCGACAAGCAGCTCAAGCGGATTTATGTGGTCCAGCGCGCATTTTGCGTTCGGATATGTTTTTTTCAATATTGGAAAAATCGCTTTTACTCGTTCAGCAGCTTGTTGTTTGTCTATTTTCAAAGTATTTTTTTTACTCATTTTTTCTGCCATCTGTAAGACTCTTCAATGTTGTTATAAGCTCGTTTTTAATCAGGTTTCCTCGTAATCTTACGGGTTCACGTTTTGGCAGAAGCAAAATAGTAACTGGTATAGCAGGTTCATTATAAATGTTTTTTAAAGCGGTGTCTGCCGGGCCAAAATCTGTAGTATCAGCCATGATTGCAAGAACGCCTTTCTGTTTTATTAAATCAGCCACCTCTTGACTGGAATAAACAGTTTTATCTAATATCTTGCAGGAAAAACACCAAGTAGCAGTAAATTTTATTAGAACGGGTTTGCCATAGTTTTGTGATTGAGTTATCATGTTGGCGTCGTAAGGCTGCCAGTTAATCGATCTTTTTTGCGGAGCGGTCAAAAGAAAAAACGAAAAAATCAAAGCCAGCAGTACAGCGATGAATCTGATTGAATATTTTTTCGCCTGTGGAGTGTCATAACTTACGCATACTCCCCACAGCCATACGCAAACTGTAAGTACAACTGTATAGTAAAGAATATTTATAATTTTATCTTCACCTAACGATTTTAGAAACCCCACACCAAGAATTAGCAAAATAAAACCAGTGGCGTGTTTGAATAATTCCATCCATCGGCCAGGCTTTGGAATTTCATTAAGCAGTTTTGGAATCATTGTGAGTATGACATAAGGCGCCGCCATCCCAACGCCAATTAGAAGTATTGTTATTGTGGCCAGTGGGATTGGTTGCGTTTGTGCCCAGGCGAGAACAAAAGTAAGAATTGCGAAACTGCAGGGCGTACTCAAAACCGCGGCGAGAAAGCCCATACCAACAGAGCCGATGAAGCCGCCTTTTTGTTTGCCGCTGCTGACTGATGCGGGAATGCCGAAACTAAACAGTCCAAACATATACAGCGCAAGTAAAACAATTAGAAGAGACATACCGGTTCTGAAAACAGGATTTCTGAATTGGTCTGCCCATTGAAACACAAGGCCGAAGCTCAACTTGAGAATAATATTTACCGCCGCCAACACCGCGAAGAATAAAATTATGCCCAGCCCGAACGCTACGCCGAGCGCAAGACTTTTCGCTTTGCCACGTTGTGCCTGTGTTACTAACCGCATTACGATAATCGGCAATATCGGCCAAACACAAGGCATAACATTCAAAAGCAAACCGGCAAGTATCGCCAAAGGTAAAATGATATGTTTAGCCGTCATCGGTGCGACGACGTTCTGGCTTTGTGCAATTTTCATTGTTTGCGAAGGAATGTCAAACACCGGCGAATCCATTTGTGCATCCGCGGAGATTGTTATTGTTTTGGAAAGCTGATAGTTTGCTTTCTTGCATAACTGATTATTGCACGCCACGCCTTCAATCACGATGTTCACATCCGCGGTTGTACTGTTTGCGTCCGTAGTAAATGGAATGAAAACGCTGAATGTCTCACTGTAAACATTTATGTTTTGATTTGTTAATTTGTCAAAGTATGGATGCGATTTTGTAAACACAGGTTTGGAAAAATATAGTTTGTTTCCTTGTGCGGTGATTTTGAGTGCGTTTTCACCGTCAGCGTAAAAATGCCAGTCTTTTGCAACGTCTAATTTTATTTCTATTGCGCTGCTTACGCCGGGCGTAACAGCAGGATGCTGAAGAATAATTTGTATTGCCGCAAGTTCGTCGCTTACCTGTTCAGCCGCCGTGCAGAAAACCGTCGGCAAAAACGCTGCGATTATTAACGGTATAAACAGTTTTCTGTTCATTCCATCATCCATAATCCATAATCCGAATTTTATAATGTTAATTATTTTCGGTCTTTTGCTCGCTGCTGTTCTGCTCGGTACTATTTGTTTCTTCCGTTGGTATTGGCGGAGGAACTGCCGCGGCGGCCTGTTTATCCTGTTCGGCTTTGAGCAAATCGCCTACGGTAGGTTTGTTCAATATCCCGCCGTCGAGAATTGTTTTTACTTCCACAGAGTCGAGCGATTCATATTTCAGCAGCGCATCGGCTATCGCCTGGAGCTTATCGCGATTCTGTTCGATGACTGCTTTTGCGAGTTTGTATGCCGAGTCGATAAGTTTTTTAATTTCAGCGTCGATGACTTCGGCGGTCTTTTGCGAATAATCCTGTCCACCCGCGCCAAAATATTCCTGTGGTTTATTTTTGAAATCTATCGGGCCGAGTGTTTCGCTCATACCCCATTCCTGAACCATTTCTTTTGCGACTGCGGTGGCCATCTGAATATCTGCACTTGCTCCGCTTGAGATATCGTCACAGAAAAGTTCCTCGGCAATTCTTCCGCCGAAACAAACCTGAAGCTGTGCCATACAATATTTCTTTGTGTAAAAATTTCTATCCTTCTCCGGCAGTGAAAAAGTTGCGCCGCCGTAAGGGCCTCGCGGTATGATGCTGACTTTGTGCAGTGGGTCGGCGTCTTTAAGCAGCGACTGAATAAGAGTATGTCCGGCTTCATGATAAGCGGTGTCTTTCTTTTCTGCTTCGTCGATTTTTCTGCTGCGTTTTTGACGACCCCAGCGAACTTTGTCACGTGCCTCTTCGAGGTCGTCCATTTCAACGAATTCTTTATTGTTCATCGTTGCTGATATTGCAGCTTCGTTGATGATTGCTTCAAGGTCTGCACCGCTGAACATAGGCGTTCCGCGTGCGATTCTTTCAAGTTCAACATCCGGCCCCATCTTGACTTTTTTCGCATGGATTTTAAGAATATCTGTTCTGCCTTTCACATCAGGCAGCGGAACAAAAACTTGTCTGTCAAATCTGCCCGGCCTTGTGAGAGCTTTATCAAGAATATCGCCGCGGTTCGTAGCGGCCATAACAATTACCTGATCATTTGTCTCGAAGCCGTCCATTTCGACAAGAATTGCGTTGAGTGTTTGTTCTCTTTCATCGTGTCCGCCGCTGACAAAACCCGGTCCGCGTTTCTTGCCGATAGCGTCGATTTCGTCGAGGAAGATAATGCACGGCGAATTATCTTTTGCCGACTGGAACAAATCGCGCACTCTCGATGCGCCTACGCCGACGAACATTTCAACAAAATCACTGCCGGAAATACTGAAGAACGGAACGTTTGCCTGACCTGCAATAGCTTTTGCCAGCAGAGTCTTTCCGCATCCCGGAGGGCCGACGAGAAGAATGCCTCGCGGAATTCTGCCGCCGATTTTCTGAAATTTTTTCGGATACTTGAGGAACTCTATAATTTCCGCGACTTCTTCTTTCGCTTCTTCGATGCCGGCAACATCGTTGAACGTAACTTTCATTTGTTCTTTGCCGTGCATTTTATGTTTGCTTCTGCCGAAGTTCATCAGCATACCGCCCGGCCCGTTGCGAACGTTCCTGACGAATACGAAATAGAAGAACGCAATCATTATCACAAGCGGCACAATCCAGCTCAACAGCGGCATCAGCCATTGCGGCCGCGAGAACGTCCACTTCACCGGCACCGGCGAAGCCTGGATATTTTCGCTTAATTTGTCGTACATTTCAGAGCGGTAACTTGTTCGGAAGGTTTTCGAACCTTTTGGCCGTGCGGCTATGCCGGCCGCGTTGAATTTGCCGACTATTTCGGTATCGCCGATTTCAATGCTTTCGATTTTTCCTTCGGCCAGATATTTCTCGAAGTCGTCATTTTGGATTTCATCCGAGGTCTGATAGTTGCCGCGCAGTAATGATACAACAGCCAGCGCTGCCAGAAGGAATAAAAGCCACTGAAACGGTTTTTTTGGACGATTGACCGGAGGTATTTTTGGAGGAGCCATAGTTTTCTTTGTATTTTGCCTTTTCTTATTCATTTTTACACTAAATTATAGATTAATCTGAACACTTCATTATATACGAATAATAAGTATCTTGCAAATCGGATTTTTTTGTCTATTTTTCCGAAAAAAACGGTTAAAATCCGCGTTTTTCTGTTTCAGAGGTCTCAATAATCAAAATATGATCAGAATAACAACAAACCATTACCGTTTTGGTTCTGATTTTTTTCGAAGGCCATCCCCGAGTCTTCAGGAATTTTATTTTACAATGCCCCTTGCGGAGACCTTGAAAAGAAAATTCATTGGAGCGAAGCGAAAACCCTCCTAAGGGGAGGGGAAAATTTTTACTTTTAAATTTATTTATGACTTGTTAATTTGATGTTATTAAAAGGTGTTGCCCTGCGGCTAACATAAATGGACTTTTTAACAGCAGGCGGTGTAATTATGAAAAAATTTGGTTATATACTGATCGCGATTGAATTTTCCCGCCAATCCGTGGGTAAGTGCTTTGATAATAACAAATTACTATTTCAATCGCGGGAATTTACTACCCTGAAGGGTATAATTGTTTTTTATTTGGAATTATCATTATGACAGCTATTTCAGCCGGCGAAACATTCGCCGAAGAACGCAGCCCTGACGATACGATAATTTTATGGCCTTCACAGCCGAAAATTACACTGGAAGTTTTCCTTCCGAAATCGAACCGCAACGGCACAGGTGTTATCGTCTGTCCCGGCGGCGGATATTGCGGTCTCTGTAAAACCTACGAAGGCTATGATGTCGCCGACTGGCTGAACTCCATCGGCATCACGGCGTTTGTCCTGAATTATCATATTGACCCGGAACCGAACACTGTTTTGTATCCCTGGCCGATAAAGGATGGCAGAAAAGCGATAAGTTTCGTTCACGCAAATGCAGCCAAATATAATCTGAAGCAAAATCAAATCGGCATTCTTGGTTTTTCCGCCGGCGGACATCTTGCTTCGTCTATTGGCACACACTGGCAGAAACCTGATGCTGATGATATTGTTAATGATGCTTCGTGCAGGCCGGACTTTATGATTCTGCTCTATCCGGTCATTTCTTTCCAGAAGCAATACACACATAAAGGCTCAAGAGATAATCTGATTGGACGCGATGCAAACGATGCGCAAGTCAATGAGTTTTCGAATGAGATGCAGGTCAACGCAAACACACCGCCGACGTTTATCATCCACGCCGCTGACGATGATGTTGTACCGGTCGAAAATACGCTTATGTTTTTTACTGCGTTGAAAAACGCCGGCGTGCAAAATTGTGAAATGCACATATTCAGCAAAGGCGGTCACGGCTTTGGAATGGGTTTCCGTGAGGGCCGGCATTGCGATTGGAGCCCAAACTGCACTCAATGGCTGAAAAATCTAAAACTTGTAGAATAAATTGCCGTATCAGAACCGTAAGTTTAGCCGTCGCCGGCACGGCGATGCGTTCATCTGCCATGAGCGCTGAAGCGAAGCGTCGGAGCGGAGCGTAGACCCTGCGCAAGGGTAAGCGAGGGGTAATCAAAATCGGTTAGCCTCGCCATCATATGACGGGGTTCTCAAGGAGTTGAAATGCTTTTCAAAAAACGTATTGGGGCTGACGAAGAATTTATTGCAAAGATTCGCAAATAACTCAAAACCGGCCGAAGACTATCAATTTTCTTTATGGCTTCTGCCTGTTTCTCATTTATTATAGGTATCGGTTTTGTAATCTTGCTAAATTACATATAGTCGCAATGACAAGTGAGCGGTTAGTCTTCAGAGGATGATGTAGAAATATTATATCTTTCGAGCAGACGATTTAATTTTCGTCTTTCAAGGCCGAGGATTTTAGCAGCGGCCATTTTTCTTCCGCCGGAGGCTGTCAGTGCCTGCATAATTACATTCTTTTGCGCCTCATCGAGTGTCGGCAGACGTCCCTGGCCTTTTGCCATCGGGACAGCAACGAGAATTTCCGTCGGCAGCGAGGCGGGCTTTATTGTCTCTGTATTTGTCAGAACATACGCCCTTTCCATAACGTTGGCAAGTTCACGCACGTTGCCGGGCCAGGAATAATTGACCAGAAGCTTCTTCACCTCATCGCTCAAAATTTTATAAGGCTCATCATATAATTCCGACTGACGCGAAAGGAAATGCTCCGCAAGATTTAAAATATCTTCCGGCCTTTCACGCAGAGGCGGAACGTAAACCGTAACGACATTCAAACGATAATACAAATCCGCACGGAATTTATTATCGTTGACCATTTGTTTCAAATCGCGGTTCGTCGCGCACAGAATGCGGATATCTATCGGATGTGATTTCACCGAGCCGACAGGTGTAACTCTGGATTCCTGAAGAACGCGCAGAAGTTTTGCCTGCAGGTCGAGGGGGATTTCACTGATTTCATCGAGGAAAATTGTTCCGCTGTCGGCTGCTCTGAAGAAACCGAGCGTATCGCTGACTGCGCCGGTAAACGCGCCGCGGACATGGCCGAATAACTGGCTTTCAAAAAGCTGGCCTGTCAGCGTCGTACAATCGACGGGTACAAAGACTTTATCTTTGCGGTCGCTGCAGTTGTGGATTCTCCGCGCGACCATTTCCTTGCCTGCTCCTGTCTCGCCGCTGATAATCATCGAACATTGTCTTGATGCTACAGCGCTGATTGTTTCGAGAATAGAGCTAAAAGCAGGAGACGTGCCGACAACAAACTGCTGGCGCAATACCTGCACCGCTGATGTGTTTGACGCATCACCCATTTCAGAACCGTTCCCTGGCGTAAATTGTGCTCTTTCCTGTTCCACTATACGCGCAGAAATAAACTCTAATTTTTCAGCGTACTTGGAATTTCACTGTTCGGTACGCTACGTGTTCGGCTTAATTAACTTAACGAGAGTTCGGGAATGGGAACCAATGTCTTCTATCTCTACCTCCCAAACTCCAAACTAATATACGTCACAAATTTTACACTGTCCTATAATGTAAAGCAAGACAAAAATGTGAATTTAGGAAAAATCGTCTGCCTCACTTCATGATTGTCCAACATCATTTATATATTGTCAATTCGTCATTTTATAGGACGTTTCTTTAATAATTTTATAACTTATTTATTAACAATAGTTTATGTGATTTATAATTTTTTTCTGATTTATCATAATAATACGGTATTGAACGGCCTTTAAATCCGTTGATTTGTTAAAAATTGGCTTGCAAAATAGACCACTTTAATTTATAAGAGCGGCTTATTCTATATTTCAGGCTCAATAATGGACCAGCAGCAATGTCAGAGCTGCGGAATGAAAGATCATTGCCAGGAAGTTTATAAAAAGCTTGGCAAATCTGATGCCCCGAATGTTCTGACTAAAGTAATCTTGGCCTTTCTCGTGCCGCTGATTCTTTTCATTTTTTCTATCGTTGTCGGTGAAAGACTTTTAATAGAAAAACTGAAAAACGCAAAGGCGGTAAATATAATCGCGTTCGCTTTGGCGATAGCGATTGTTTTATTGTATGTATTTACTTTGAAACTTTTGAAATTTCGGAGAAGACAAAATTAATATTGCAGGAAAATTGACGTTCAAGGGCGGAGTTCATCCGGCAGACAGCAAAAAATTAAGTTCACACTGCGCAATAAAACCAGTTCCTGTGCCTAAACAGCTTTCAATAATGCTTAGTCAGCACATCGGCGCTATTTGCACACCATTGGTGAACAAGAAAGACGCTGTAACCGCAGGCCAGCTCATCGCAAACGCTGATGCGTTCGTGTCCGCACCGCTTCACTCGCCTGTCAACGGCATCGTTAAGGATATCGCACTTTGCTCTCATCCGGTACTCGGCAGAGCGCAGGCGATTATAATAGAATCCAGCGCAGAAAATCAGCCCAAACAGCCTTACCCGGCAAGGTTCGATTCGACTTTCGACATCGCTCCATTTTCAGCGGAACAGATTTTCAACGCTGTGCGAAACGCCGGCATCGTCGGAATGGGCGGCGCGGGTTTTCCGACAAGCGTTAAAATCAAGGCGAATCCTCAAGCACCAATCAAAGATATAATAATCAACGCCTGTGAATGCGAACCGTATATTACGTGCGATTATCGAATGATGATCGAATGGACGTACCAGATTCTGGCCGGCGCTGCATTAATCGGAAAGACGCTGAACTGCGGCAACATATATATAGGTATAGAATGCAACAAGCCGGACGCGATTGAAATATTTGAAAAAGCAATTAAAGCTGCTCCGTTCGCGGTAGGTATGAAAATCGCTCCCCTGCACACAAAATATCCGCAGGGCGGCGAAAGACAACTCATCAAAGCTGTTTTAAATAAAAATGTTCCGACAGGCGGAGTTCCGCCGATGATTGGCGTGCTTGTAAGTAACGTCGCGACCGCCGCGGCAATCGCTGAAGCTGTTGCGATGAACAGTCCTCTTACGCATCGTGCAGTTACCGTCAGCGGACACGGAATTAAAAACCCGGGCAATTTTTACGCACCTATCGGTATGGCTGTCGGCGAACTTATCGAACTTGCCGGCGGATTAAAAGACAACGCGGTTAAAGTGATTCTCGGCGGACCGATGATGGGCTTTGCTGTCGCGGATTTATCAACGCCGCTGACTAAAACTTCCGGCGCTGTTACAGTCTTTACAGAAAATGACATCGTCAAACGAAAAGAAACGGCCTGTATCAGGTGCGGAAGATGTATCGCAGGCTGTCCGATAAATATAAATCCGACGAAAATCGCGCACGCGGTTAAAAACAATATGCTCGACATCGCACAGCAGTATTATTTGTCGGCCTGCATCGAATGCGGCTGCTGCACTTACATCTGCCCGGCTGATATCGAACTGACAGGTTATATAAAAACCGGAAAAATTCTCGTCGCAAGACAGAAAAAACTTATGCCGAAATGATTAGGAAGAATAAATGGCACAAATTTTAACAGTTTCACCTTCACCGCATATAAACAAGCATCACTCGACGCAGAGCATAATGCTTGATGTTGTTATTGGTCTTGTACCGGCGGCAATTGCTTCGTTTGTGTTTTTCAGAATGAAAGCCGTGGTCGTGCTGGCAAGCTGCATCATCTCGTGTATGGTTTTCGAGGTGATATGCAACTGCATCCGCAAAAAACAGAACACGCTTGGTGATTTGAGCGCAGTAGTTACGGGCATTATTCTGGCGTTCTCACTTCCGCCGACAATTCCGTTCTGGGCGTGTATTATTGGTTCAGGCTTTGCAATCGTGATCGGTAAAATGGTTTTCGGCGGACTTGGCGCAAACATTTTCAATCCCGCGATGGCAGGCAGATGTTTCCTGACGGCCTGTTTCGGCGGAATGATGGTTTCATGGACGGTGCCTGCGACATTAGACAATAATATGCCGAAAGTCGGAGCATCTTCAGTTGCACCGGCTGCTATCACACAGGCAACACCTTTGGGATTAATTAAAGAAGCATTGAAAAATAAATCCGCACCGCAGGATGAAAAAATCGCGGCAATCAGAGGCATTTTCAAAAATATGTTAATCGGCTCAACGGCAGGCTGTCTTGGCGAAACAAGCACGATAGCGCTGCTGATTGGCGGAATTTATTTAATTATCAGAAAAACAATCGACTGGATTATACCTGTTGCGGTTCTCGGCTCGGCATTTATTTGCGCGTTTATCGCCTGCGAGCTTGACCCGCATCATTATGTCGCACCGTGGCTGCATTTGGCAAGCGGCGGTTTACTGATTTGTGCGTTCTTCATCGCGACAGACCCTGTTACCGCACCGCTGACGAAAAAAGGAATGTGGATTTTCGGTGCAGGCGTCGGCGCTTTGACAATGTTAATCAGACTCGTCGGCGAATATCCGGAAGGTATTATGTTCGCTGTTTTATTGATGAACTCTGTGAGCCCGCTTATCGACCGTTTCACAAAACTTACGCCGGCAGGAGGTAAACCAAATGTTTAAGGCTATCACTGAATATTTCGAGAAAAGCTGGCTGCTGATTTTTTCGGCATTTATTTTCGGGCTGCTGCTTGCGCTGACGAACTCGGCGTGGTCCGGCAAAATAGAGCAAAACAAAGCCGGCAAACTTAGCGGACTTATGAGTACCCTTATAACAGACGCGAACAAATTTGAAGTCGTAATGCCGGCAGTTAAAATCGAATTGAGTAAAGGCAAATTCGCTACGACAGATATATACAAAGCTGTCGCGGGCGATAAGACCGTCGGTTTCTGTTTCAAAGCAGAGGGAACCGGCTTCGCGGACAAAATTGAACTGGTAATCGCGGTTGACGCGGCTTTTGAAAAAATCCTCGGCTTCAACGTCTTGGCCAGCAGTGAAACGCCGGGCTTCGGCGATAAAATCGCGAAAAGCTTTTACAACGACCAATACAAAGGCGCACCGGCTGAAATGTTAAATCTCGTCAAAAAAGGCGACGACAAAATTATTGATAATGAAATCGTCGCAATTAGCGGCGCAACTGTCAGCAGTACGGCGGTAGTAACTATTTTCAATCATTATATTGAACCTGTAAAACAACAGCTCAAGCAAAAAGGAATAATTAAATAATGGCAGCAAATTCAATGACAGCTAAACAGGCCGTTGTCGGCGGATTGTGGACGGAAGTTCCGGTTCTGCGTCTGGTGCTCGGTATGTGTCCGACGCTGGCGGTAACAGCATCAGTTAAACCGGCCTTGACAATGGGATTGAGCGTTTTGTTCGTGCTCTTTTGCAGTAATATCGTTGTCAGTCTTATGCGGAATCTTCTCAAACCGCATCTGCGGATTTTGATGTTCACATTGACCATCGCGACATTTGTTACTATCGCGGATTTATTTTTGAAGGCGTTTATGCCGGAGATGAGTGAAGTGCTCGGCCCGTATGTCGGCCTGATTATCGTAAACTGCATTATCATCGCCCGCGCAGAAGCGTGTGCAAGCAAAAACGGAATATTCATAAGCGCTGTTGACGCGATAAGTATGGGCGTTGGCTTTACGATTGTTCTGTGTCTGCTGGCTTCTGTCAGAGAGCTGATTTCGGCAGGAACGATTTTCGGCGTTCAGATTATGTGGAAAAGTTTTGTTCCCTGGGTCGCGATGTCGCTGCCGGTCGGTGCGTTTATCACACTCGGTCTGATGCTGGGTCTTGTTAATTTATTAACCGGTAAAAAATCCTAAAGGATTTAACTATGGATAAAATTTCTGTTTTAGTACTGGCTTTCACATCGATAGTGATAGTCAACAACCTGGTACTCACCAAATTTCTTGGTATCTGTCCATACCTCGGCGTTTCGGGCAGAATCGATATGGCGTTCGGAATGGGAATGGCTGTTACGTTCGTGATTACGCTGGCCGGCTGTCTGACGTGGCTCATCGACCATTTGATATTAGTGCCGTACGGACTGGAAATTACACGTTATGTTTGCTACATATTGGTTATCGCCGGCGCGGTGCAGCTTGTCGAAATGTATTTGCGAAAATTTTTCCCGCCGCTGTATGAAAGCTTCGGAATATTTCTGCCGCTGATTACAACCAACTGCGCGATATTGGGTTTGTGTTTATTCCTTAACGTGTGGAATGTTGATAACTTTCCGCTGGCGGCTGTTTTGAGTTTCGGAGCGGGCATCGGCTTCACTCTGGCAATCTGTATTATGGCGGGTATTCGTGAACAGCTTAACTTTTCAGATGTGCCGGCGGCTTTGCGAGGCGCTCCGATTACTTTGATAACGGCAGGTATTATGACGATGGCATTTATGGGTTTTGCAGGAATGATTAAATAGGATTAATGATGATTTTAGCTGATATAATTACACTTTGGAATAACTCCTGGCCGGCAGGCTTGACAATGTTTGCACTGGCCGTGGCTTTTTCTATTATACTTTTAGTAGCGGACAAAAAACTTAAGGTCGCGGTTGACCCGAAAATCGAAAGCATTTACCAGGCTCTTCCGCGTATCGACTGCGGCACATGCGGTTACGCAGGCTGCTCTTCGTACGCAAAGGCAGTTGCCGCCGACCCGACACTACTCGGCAAATGTTCGCCCGGCGGAGCGGGGGCATCTCAAAAAATAGCTGAAATCCTTAATCTGAAAATCAGCTCCGGCGGCGCACTGAAAAGACCGGTCATTCACTGCCATTCTACAAAAGACAATAAAACCTATTTCGGCAACTACGCCGGCATTCAGTCCTGCACTTCAGCCAACGCAATCGCCAATGTTCAGGCCTGCAAATTCGGCTGTCTCGGTTTTGGCGACTGCAAGGCAGCGTGTAAATTTAACGCTATCCAAATGGTAAACGGTCTCTCGACAATCGATTACAACAAATGCACCGGCTGCGGAGCCTGCGTGAAAGCCTGTCCGAGAGGAATTATTGAAATGGTTCCGTTCACACAGAATAAAATTATGACCGTCGCGTGCAGAAGTCAGGAAACAGGAAAAGACACAAAAGCATTCTGCAAAGTCGGCTGCATCGGCTGTAAATTATGCACAAAACAAACAGACGCCTTTACAGTAAATAACAATCTCGCAAAATTAGATTACGCCAGATATGAACCAAGTGAACAATTCAAAACAGCAATGGAAAAATGCCCGACAGGCGTAATTGTTTATCGCGGCAAAGAATAAATTATATCAAATTCAGTTTAATCGAGCCGATACACTGATACTGTCATTCCCGCGCAGGCGGTTGGAGCGAAGCGGAACTTCGGTGGAATCTATCCTGTTATGCCGCTATGTGTGTTGGAATCTTTCGGCTCTTTTTAACTAAAACTATTATTACTATAAGTTTCCTTAACACCATAAAAAAAGCCTTCAGAATTATCCGAAGGCTTTTACTTTTTATATCTAACTATTTTAAATCATCCGCTTAGTCAATCTGGCCCTGACCGCTGATTTGTTTTTTCTTGTCGAGCTTCTTTATACCTTTTGCTTTCTTTGGAATCTCAACCTGAACGCCAAGTTTGCCCAACTGGGATGCAACATCAGGCTGATACGGGTCAAGCTCAAACGACCTTCGCAGATAAATTTCGGCGTTGGCGTTATCGCCTTTAAGCAGGTAGAAATAGCCAAGCTGTTTATTAATCACAACTGAATTCGGTGCGAGCCGATGCGCCTGTGTATAAGACTGCAAAGCATATTCGTCCATGCCCCTGTCCTGAAACGCGCGTCCCAGCAGCAATGAATTTTTCGCGCTGACGCTGGCCTGATTAATATATTGCTCGGCAAGCACATCGCTTCTCTGCTTTTCACCTTTGTCTGCGCTCAACTTTACAATAGAAGCCTGCGCTTCAAAGTTAGCAGGATTAAACGCTAGAGCCTTACTGTATTCCCATTCAGCCTTGTCCCATTGGCCTTCACGGTGATAAATTTTGCCAAGTTCATAATGCGATTTGGCGTCAGTATATTTTCTGTCGAGTTTCCGTTCCAACTGCTGCTTTTGCTTGTCGGACGTACTGGCCAACTTTTTATCATTAATTTTTTCGCCGGCCGCTACCTTTTGTTTGCTGTTACATCCACCCAAAACAACGCAAATCATCGTTATCATTAAGACATTGAAAATCGTTTTCATCTCTCAATCCTTTCAAGTTTGCTACCATTAAGTGTAACAAATCCGTTGTCTATGTCAATCTTATACCAAATACATTAAAAAATACCTGTGGTATTATACTATACATCAAGGTTTTGCACTTCAAGTGCATGATCCTGAATATACGCACGCCTTTTTTCAACATCGTCGCCCATCAGGATACTAAATAGCCTGTCTGCTTCGCCGGCATCATCGATTGTAACCTTCAGCAGAGTTCTTTGGCTCGGATCCATTGTGGTTTCCCACAACTGTTCGGCATTCATTTCGCCCAGACCTTTGAACCGTTTAATTTCGATTCCCTTGCCGCCGATTTGGCGAACTGCGGCAGTAACTTGGTCGAGCGAAGCGACTTCGTGCTCTTCCGGGCCGTTAACAAGTTTAAATTTGGTTGGAACCGACTCGCCGGAGACTTTCCGCTCGGCTTTGAGCAGGAAATCCTGAAAATCAAGTCCAAATTTGTCTTTTAATTTGGCGTTTATTTCATTCGCACGTGTAACTTCGTGCATTTCTTCGGCAGACCATCTTTCGACGTTTTCGACCTGTTCACCTTCCACTAATTTGTCAAGTTCTGCCCGGCGTTTTTCATAATCCGCCTGTTTGAAGAAAAATTCCGACTGCCCTTCAAAACGGATATGATACTCCGGCAGTTTACCGTCAGTATATTGTGTTTCAATAAACGATTTAAATGTGATTCCGCGTCTTTCGAGAACAAAAATGTTGCGTTCAAGGTCGCTCAACGTTTTTATAAGTTCTTTCAGAGGCTCGCCGTTGAATTTTTTAATCCCCGACTTTGCGCTGATAATTAGTTCCGTGCCGTCGGTACCGCGGTTTATCATTCTCCTTCGCATATCCTGCTCGTTGAGAATATATTCGTCGTTCTTTTTGCCTTTCACGGAAACCTGATAAAGCGGCGGCTGCGCAATGTATATAACTTCTTTCTCGAAAAGCATCGGCATCTGACGAAAGAAAAATGTCAAAAGCAGTGTTCTGATATGAGCGCCGTCAACGTCCGCATCAGTCATCAGTACGATTTTGCCGTAGCGTCTTTTTTCAAAATTAAAATCATCTGTGCCAATTCCTGTTCCGTAAGCGCTGATGAGCGTTCGTATTTCTTCGTGTGCCAGCATTTTATCAATTCTGGCTTTTTCAACATTAAGAATTTTGCCTCGCAGCGGAAGAATCGCCTGAATGTTTCTGTCTCTGCCGCCTTTTGCAGAACCGCCTGCCGAATCACCTTCTACGATGAACAGTTCTGTATTTTCAATTTCTCGGCTCGAACAATCCCAAAGTTTGCCCGGTAAACCGCCGCTGCTCAATGCACCTTTTCGACGAGTCAGCTCACGAGCCTTTCTTGCAGCCTCGCGCGCCGCTGCCGCCTGAATCGTTTTTGTTAAAACTCTTTTCGCATTGCCGGGATTTTCTTCAAGATAATTGCCGAGCTGCTCATTAACCGTCGTTTCGACAAATGTATCCACTTCCGGATTACTCAAGCGCACTTTCGTCTGCGCCTCGAAATGCGGATCAGGCAATTTCACCGAGATAACCGCAGTCAAACCTTCGCGAATATCCTCGCCGGTTGGAGCCTGGCCGTTTTTGAGAAAATTAGCCTTTCGCGCGTAAGCGTTCATCGTTCTGGTAAGCGCGGTTCTGAATCCGCTCAAGTGCGTACCGCCGTCGATATTTCTGATATTGTTCGCGAACGCCAGCGTGTTTTCAACATAACTTGTGTTGTACTGCATCGCTATTTCGCAAACCATTTTACTTTCAGCGTCTTCTCTTTGAAAATATATAACGTCCGGGTGAACGGCTTCTTTGCCTTCATTTAAATGTTTGACAAATTCTTTCAAACCATCCACAAAATGAAAAACGTCTTTTTTCCCATTGCGGTCGTCCATAAAAGTAATTTTTACGCCGCCGTTGAGATACGCTACTTCACGAATGCGTTTCTGCAGCGTTTCGTAATCGAAATGTATATCGCCGAAAATCTGCTCATCCGGCAGAAATCTCACAAGCGTTCCCTGTTTGCTGGAGGTGCCTATTTCTTTAACCGGCCCTTTGGCGTTGCCGCGTTCGCAGCCGAATTGATAATGTTTTCCATCCTTGAAAACTTCCGCTTCGAGCCATTCGCTCAACGCGTTCACAACGCTGACGCCGACACCGTGCAGACCGCCGGAAACTTTATAAGCGTCGTGGTCGAATTTGCCGCCCGCGTGAAGTGTTGTTAAAACAACTTCCAGCGCACTTTTACCCGCTTCTTTGTGCATATCGACGGGAATACCGCCGCCGTTATCTTCAACCGAACAGCTCCCGTCAACGTGAATGCGAACGATAATAGAATCGCATCGCCCTGCCATCGCTTCGTCGATAGAGTTATCCAAAACTTCATAAACAAGATGATGTAATCCGCCCTGCTGTCGACTGCCGATATACATCTCCGGTCTTTTTCTTACCGCTTCAAGGCCGGCAAGAATTTTAATACTGCTTGCGTCGTAACTGTGCGCTTTTGTTTCTGGTTTGTTTGTTTCCACTGATTTTGCTGCCTATCTACAATACTGGTTCTAAAAAATTCTCGGGCGGTGCTCCGCGGGGAAAGCGAAGCAGGTTGCGAAGTTACAAACTTCACGACGCGCGAGCAATAATACCAATTGGTATAAAATTAACCTGCTATTATTTTAATTTCATTAATATTCGACGAAGGATAAGCCGTTTGCAACTGCCGTAAAATTTCGCCGCTCATATTCCGCATCTGAAACATATACGGCCCGGACCTCACCTTTATTTTCAATACACCGCCTCTAATTGAATCCGCCTTGCAATGGATCATCATTTCACTGCCGACTATTTGCTCGAGTAATGTTAATATGCTCGTATTTTTTTTTGTGTTCTTTGTGTATTTGCTAAGCCAGTTATAAACATCCCTGCCGATTGGTTCTGCGGCGGCAGGTCTGTTGGCAAGTATTTTTTTATTCGTCTGACTTAATATAAATTCTTCATTCATACCAATCAGCTTATGTCAAACTTACAGGCATCACAATATAAACGTAATTGCTTCCGCTTTTTATCATACCCGGCCTGTCGGACTGCCCTAATTGCAGCTCGAATGAATCTTCGTGTATAACCCGCAGCATATCCACAAGGAATTGCGGATTGAATCCGATTTCCATCGGTTCGCCTTTATAATCGACTTCCATCGCAATTTCCGCATCGCCCATTTCCGGCGCTCTGCTTGTAAACACTAATGACTTTTTACCCAGCGCGAGTTTCACGCCTTTGGAATCTTCATTCGTTAAAAGCGCGGCTCTTTTCACTGCGCTCAAAGTCGCGGCTGTATTTAACTGCACTTTATTTTTGTAATCGGCTGGAATAATATCTTCATATTTCGGGAAAGTGCCTTCCACAAGATTTGTACTGATAACAACTTTTCCACAGGCAAATATTGCTTTACTGTCGGCGAAACGAACTGAAATTTTATCTTTTTCGCCGGCTCCAACTTTATCCAAAAGCACCATAGCTTTGGCGGGAATAATATACTTTTCGCCTTCGAGTTTTTTATCCACTTCGGCGTTCAAGGCAAGTTTATACTTCGCGAGTCTTCGGCCGTCAGTGCCAACAAGTGTTAATTTTTTGCCGGACGGCTCCCACAAAATGCCGCTCAATGCATATCGGGTATTTTCCTTTGCGGTTGCGAACAGACAATGCTTCAGCGCTTCCTGAAGTTTCACAAGGTCAGCTTCAATTTGTGCCTCACCGTCAAAGCCCGGCACCTGCGGATACTGTTCCGGCTGATGTCCGTAAATCGTAAAGTGACTGTCGCTGCCCTTAATTCTGCATGTAGCTTCTGAAACTTCCATCACAAGCACTTCATCAACACATTCCCGAACGATAGCTGCCAGTCTTTCGGCTGGAACAACCGCCTGCCCTTCCTTTTCGACTTCCGCCTGCGAAAGCATACAGGTGATTCCCATTTCAAAATCCGTTGCGCTGATACAGACTTTATCCTTGTCCGCTTGTATCTTCAAACCCTGCAGGATCGGTTTAGTCGTTCGTGCGGGTACTACTGTTGTTACCAGGCCAAGTGCTTCGGAGAGTGCCGCTCTGTTAAACTTTACTTTCATTGTCCATACCTCAAAAAGTATTATTTTCTTCCATAAATTGAAACCGCTATTTTACACGAAAAGAAAAGGTTTAGCAAAAAAGTTTTCCAATATATTCTTATAACCTTTCAGATATTTTTCTGCTCTGTCCGTTATTACTTCTAATAGTAATATATTAAAATATTATTAGTAGTATTATAGCGTATAAAATTGTTACGACTGGGTGTATGCCAGGGTATAACCCTTTAGTAAGCAATGGTTTATGCTTTAATATCGCTCGCCGGCCGTTGTGGAAAACTTGTTACGAAGGGTGTTAGGCAAAACCCGCCATCTCACATATCAGTACTGATAACAGCCAAGCCGTCGACTTACTCACAGAACCTGTTGTGGAACTCACAGGTTGTGCACATCGCAACTCACAGGCTCGGTTTGAAAATTTTTATGATTTTCAATCATTTTTTTTGCTCGCTCAACAACTTTATCTCTTAAAGTCGCCGGCGAGATGACCTGAACCTGGTCGCCATAGCTTAAAACCCACCAACTAATTTCGTTGATGCCGTCCACACGAAAGGCAAGTGTAACAGAACCATCTTCGTGCCATTGTGCCTGCTGTGTTTGATGCCATTGCACTTCCGCAACATTTTTGGCGACCATCGGTGTGAACAGTAGTTTAACGTCGTATAACTTACCTTCCGGAATCAAAGACCATGCCCTGCCGATATAATCATTAACATCGAAATTATTGCCGTCTGCGAAGCATTTTTCAAGAACACTAATTTTCTCGATCCTCGCTAAATTGAATGTACGTACAGAGTTATGCAATGTTGAAAAACCAATTACATACCAGGCTCTGTTTTTGTAGAGTAAATGGTATGGGTGCAAAACGGTATTAATCCCGCCGTTTTCGAACAAAGAGGCGTAATCGATTTGCAGCATTGTTTTTTTTCTAATTGCCTGCTGAATCGTATGATAAATCACATCGAGTTGTTTGACGGAGGAATGCTGCTCTTTTGCGACGGTGATTTTAGCCAGCGAGCTCTGACAATATTGCCGGATATCGGCGGGCAGATTGTTTTCTATCTTCATTCCCGCCAGCAAGGCCGAGTTTTTGTACGGCAGCGGTAAATTGTGCCGCATCTTGTGTACAAGCATTAAGACGCTCAATGCTTCCTGAAGGTTAAAATCAATCGGCGGCAGGAAAAATTTGGGGTCGATTTGGTAGCAGCCGCCTTCTTTGTCGTATTTATATGGAACGCCAATGGTTTGCAGCTCTTTCAGGTCCCTAAATACAGTGCGTTTGCTGATACCTAAGAGTTTTTCGAGGTCGGCAGGCGTATATTTTTGGCCCGACTGGAGCGTTGTCAGGATGCTTACTATTCTGCTTACCCTGCTGTGTTTCATAGTTTCTCTCTAATGAAATTCGCGAGTTGTAAAGTATCCAATTTGCAAACTACCAGAAACACAAATATTTTTCAACCTTGAATAATAAATATCTCTTTAACGTTTTCGATAAGATAGGTATAATCCACCATTCGCGTATATTATTATTTTAATGGATTTGAGGTATATTATGAAACGGACTTTACTGATTGTAGAACTAACACTTATAGCATTCTTTTCCGCAAGCTGCCACAAGGCAGTAAAAATTGAACCGGAAAGAGCTAAGCCGCAGTATGATAAGCCATTGCCGCCCGGCGAACTGGCTTTGCGGAAGATCACGAACCCTGCGGACATTCCAGATTTTACTTTTGCCTGCTATGACCTGACAAATCTTGAAAAGGCAATCGATAAAAGTCTTAACTATTTAAAGAAACCGTCGGCACAGCAGTACTATCCTTACGGCGACATTCCGCGCGAACAGGCGATTGACAGTTTAAAAATGTTCAAGGATTTGATGAAGTCCGGCTTGAGAGGCGAAAAACTCAACACCGCGATTCGCGAGAAATTTGATGTTTACATTTCCGTCGGCTGCGATGACAGAGGCACGGTATTATATACCGGTTATTACACGCCGATATTCGACGGCTCAATGACACGAACTGAAAAATTTCAGTATCCGCTTTACAAAATGCCAAAAGATCTTGTGAAAGGTAACAAGGGTGAAATCCTCGGCCGTAAAACAGAAGCGGGCGTTGTGCCGTATCCTCCACGAGATGAAATTGAAAAATCAGGTATGCTAAAAGGTTCGGAGTTGATTTGGCTCGGCGACCCATTTGAAGTTTACATCGCGCACGTACAAGGCTCGGCGAAAATTCGTTTGTCTAACGGCAAACTTACCGGCGTTGGCTATACCGCCAGCAACGGTCAGGAATATAAGAGTGTTTCCAAAGCGATGCTTGAAGCCGGCAAATTTAACGGCGAACACATGAGTTTGAAAGCGATGATTGAATATTTTAAACAGCATCCGGATGAAGTTGAAAGTTACACGAAGACGAATCCGCGTTTTGTATTTTTCCAGATTGAAAAAGGCGAACCGCGCGGCAGCATCAACGAAGAAGTAACGGCATATAGAACTATCGCTACGGACAAAACGATTTTCCCGCCGGGCTGCCTTGCTTTCCTTTCGACAGTATTACCTGTTGAAAAAGGCGGCGTGATTACTGACAGCCCATACGCAGGCTTCGCGCTCGACCAGGATACAGGCGGTGCAATTCGTGCTCCCGGCAGATGTGATGTCTATATGGGTCAGGGCGATAAAGCCGGCTCGCTTGCGGGCAGAACTTATCAGGAAGGTAAACTTTATTACCTGTTTGTAAAATAACCTACGTTTAACCCCGTCATCATTTTAATCCCCCCTGCGGGACTATGACGGGGTTTTATAATATAACACAAAAAAGGCGAACGCGCGTGTTCGCCTTTTTTTATGGAATGGTAAATGTGTTTTCTGAAATCTTAAATCCGAATCGTGTTTAGCCGCCTCCGGCACGGAGGCCTCTTAATTCAGTAATTCCACAATTTTGCATTTTGATATTTGATTTTTAATTTTATTTTACGCTCTCCAGCAGCACGGATAATTTTTTACCATCACTTACAGATTCGATAACCTTTCCATCCGGCCCAATGTTGTGTTTATCTCACAAAACAAGGCGGCATACAACAATTAGCCCCCGCACCTGCCTGCACTCGCAGTCGAAGACAAGGGTGTGGCGGGGGATATAAAAACAGCAATTCCAATTCATTTGACCGATTGATAAATCCTCTGGCATTAATTCGATATACGCCAAATCAGCCTCGCTCTGCATTTTTGAAAATAAATAATTTTTTAATAGATCTGCAGGTGTAAGTTCCATACCTCTGGCATTCAACGTTTCAAATATTACAACCTCACGTTTACTATCTACTGACAACTATTTTATCTGCCCTTTTTTTATTCTCAACAGGAAAATACTTCGTGTATCTTCTGTCCTTCGTGGTGAAAAAAACTTGTCTGCCGCAGGCGGATCTGCGTCTAAAAAATTTGTGTCGGTTCGTGGTTATTCGTGGTTAAAGTTTTGGAACAAAAATATCTCTGCGCCCTTCGCGATTCTGTGGTGAGAAAAAAATCAGCGTCATCAGCGTTTAAAACGGGTCTTGAATTGTAAAACCATTATTGTTGGTGTGTTAGCGATTTTGGAAAAAAAATGCGCAAGTGCCCTTTTCAACTTTTGCGTATTTTGTCGTTTTTGGTTGATTTTAATTCACTTTACTTACAATTCACTGCGAATTTGTTGAAAAAAGTATCATTTAGTAACCGTTTTTTCACGAACTTGCGCCGAACAATTTTAACGTGCGCGGAATTAAGCTAAATTCGCGCACAAAATCGAAAAATCAGCCATTTCTTTGGTTTTTAAGTGAAATTTCGAGCAAGTTTGATTTTTTGATATTGGTTTTTGAAATGAAAAACGTATCCACAATTTCAAAAAAACGCCGTAACCCTTTATTTTACGTTGTGAAATTTTAGACGGAAAATAAGGACTTGTATTCGGTCTTTTCATTTACGATTTTCCAAACTCCCGAAGGTTTGCTGCGGTAAAGAAAATATGTAACTATCGCGAATCTGTCAAGCGTTTCGGCGTTGACTGTATGAGCAACCTCGCGTGTTTGCCCGATTAACTCTGTGATGGTATCTGTGTTTTCTATAATAAAATCGCCGAGGTCGGTTATATCAAAAACATCCATCACAAAAACAGCATACGTTTGTTTTTTAACTTTCGAATCCTGTGGTTTTACTTTAAATGATTTATCGATATGAATAATTTTTAATTTTTGTAAATCGCCTGTCCATCTATACGCCGGTTTTTTCAGCGTTATGAGTTTCTCAATTTTTTTCTTCAGCGCCGCTGCCTTTTCAAAAATTAATTCCTTTGCCGCGGTTTGCATTTGGTTTTGCAAATTATTTATAGCGATATCAGGTTCTGTGCCGGCAGCGAAAGCGTCCGCGATATTTTTTTTATATTCTTCGATGGTTATTTTCCCGGCACATACTCCGCAGCAGACATCCATCTGCAAATAGGAACAGCTTTGCGGGTTATTTATAAATTCGTGTTTTCTGCAAAGCGCAAAAACATCTTCGAGTGTTGTCTGAAAAGTCGCTGCTGATTTTTGCGAGGGAAACGGTCCTAATATTTTTTCGCCGGCCTTGAATGTCGGTTTGCGTGTTATATAAAAAAATGGAATCCTGTCATTTAAATTAACAACAAGAAACCATGGATACACCAGCGTAATATAATCTTTGTATTTCTCTGCGAATATTTTTCTGACGGTCGTGTAGTGATTGACTGCCAGTCTGAATTTGCAGGGAATAGCGGAATAATAAATTTTCGCGGTGATGCTTTTTAAATCAGCGCGTTTGGTGTTATCCTGCTGCTCGGCCAATTTGTTTTTAACGGTTCGCCTGATGTTTGCAGCGGTTAAAAGAGCGATTGGTGAATCTTGTGAATCTATAAAAAGAATAAGACCCGCCGATGTCGGCAGGTCTTTTATGTTATTTTCAACTGGAAAGCAATTTTCAAAAATTGTTTCTGGTTTGCAGTCCATTACACATTCATACCGGAGATTACCGTATCAAAAACCATTTTGCCGTCAACAATGCCCTGAACGACAGCGGTGTATTTTCGGCTTTTGAATGTTGATATATAGCCAAGCAGATATAACCTGCTTCCCGGCCCGATTGGTCGTCTGAAGTTCGCAGATTCGATGCTTGAAAATCCGATGAAGCCTTTTAGTTCGTAAACTTTCTTAACAAAAACGCTCGAAAGCTGTGCCGCTGCTTCAATCATAATTACGCCCGGCATCAGTGGTCTGCCCGGAATATGGCCGCGAACCCAGAATTCTTTTTCTGTAACATCTTTGTAACCAAGAACGAGAAATTTCTCTTTGTTGTACCAAATAATCCCGTCGAGATGCTGCATTTCATATCGCTGTGGATTAACTTCTTCGATGGCTGGTTTGTCAAAGACTATCTTGTTCAAATCTATTGTTGATAGATCAAAAAGTTGTACTGGCGGCATATTTACCTTTCTTTTATATTATATATAATAATAAATGTACTAAAGCAATTCATAGCAATGGATTCTTCAACTCAACAAGTCAACACGCCCCTGTCATCCTCTGAAGAAACAAGGATATGAGTGAAAGTCTTACCCGCACGGTGCAGAATTAATTTTGTTATGTGAATATACCTGTCGGTATTATTCGACTACTCTCATTTCAAGAACCTTGTTCCTGACAGTTTGAGCGGCCTGTTTAATCGTCTGCATTTGTTTGCGAACTCTCGTGCCGGCTGCTTTATTTCCGCCTTCGGCCTTTTTGATGTCGCTGTCTGCTTCATCTACAAGTCTTTTGAGTTCTTCGTATTCCTGCATAATCGTAGCCTCCATTCTAAATAATGGTTATTTCTATAAAACTTTATACGCAGATAAAACAATTGTCAAACCAAAATCCGCATTTTTACCGCAAAAAACCTATTATTATAAAAGCTTTCGTCTATTTAAAGAGTTTTTTTGTCAATTCAGCGATTTTTTTACCTGCTTTAACACATTGTGATTCCACGCGTTGGTCCGGGCTGTTGATAGACACCGGCCCATAATGGTCGCCTAATGGTTCGCCGGGGACAACCATTCCGTGAATTAGCATTGCTTCGAGAATGCCGAGGATGGTGGTTTCATTTCCGCCGCCGATGTTGGCTGAACTTGCGAACGCCCCGCCGATTTTGCCGGCAAGTTGCCCATGTTTACTTACCGAATCAGTCAGAAGCTGCATTAACTGCGGTGCCATCTGGCCGTAATAAGTCGGTGAACCCATCACGATCGCGTTTGCAGCGGTCAAATCCTCAACTGAAGTCTTGTCCACAGATTTGCAGTCGGTTGGTAAACCATTGTCATTCATTGACTTGGCAATAATTTCCGCCATTTTTTTGGTATTGCCGCTTCTTGAATAATAAACAACAATTCCTTTTGCCATATTTTAGCTCCTTTAAGAATACCTTTGTCATTCCCGTGCAGGCGAGAATCCATTTTAAGATAATATACATATTTTGCACGAAATTTTCCTTTTTTAATGTTCTTGACTGCAAATTTTCGATGATTATAATCTTTTCTTGTTCGTAAGACTCTAAAAAACAAAGACTTAGGTATACAAAAATGTCAACGCCAAATGAAAATCAGCAAAAATTGGATTTCGTACGTCAAATAGTCGCCGATGACTGCCAAAGCGGAAAATGGGATGGCAGAGTTGTTACACGTTTCCCACCGGAGCCGAACGGCTACCTGCACATCGGCCACGCAAAGAGTATCTGTCTTAATTTCGGCATCGCAAAGGAATTCAGCGGCAAATGCCATCTGCGTTTCGATGATACCAATCCCGAAAAGGAAGAGCAGGAATACGTTGACTCGATAAAGGCAGATGTAAAATGGCTCGGCTGGGACTGGGGACAGAATTTATTTTTCGCCTCGGACTATTTCCAGCAGATGTACGATTGGGCAGTTGAGCTGATTAAAAAAGGCAAGGCGTATGTCTGCGATTTGACCGGCGAAGAAATCCGCCAGACTCGCGGCACACCAACTCAAGCCGGCAATGACAGCCCGTACCGAAACAGAAGCGTTGAAGAAAATCTCGACCTGTTTGAAAAAATGCGCAAAGGTGAATTTCCAGACGGCTCAAAAACGCTCCGCGCTAAAATAGATATGGCATCGCCGAACTTTAATTTGCGCGACCCGATTATGTACCGTATCGTGCACGCGACACATCACCGCACAGGCGACAAGTGGTGTTTGTATCCGATGTACGATTGGGCGCACGGCCTTGAAGACTCTGTCGAAAAAATAACACATTCGATTTGCACACTCGAATTTGAAAATCACAGACCGCTCTACGATTGGTTCCTTACCCAACTCGGCATTTATCATCCGCAGCAAATTGAATTCGCGCGTTTGAATCTGACTTATACAGTTATGAGCAAACGCAAACTGCTAAAGCTCGTGCAGGATAAATTAGTTTCCGGCTGGGACGACCCGCGTATGCCGACAATCAGCGGAATGAGACGACGTGGTTTTTCGCCGGAAGCGATTAGAAACTTCTGCGAAAAAATCAGCGTTAATAAATTTAACAGCACTATCGATTTTTCATTACTCCAGCACTGCCTGCGCGAAGAACTGAATAAATCTAGTGCTCGTGTATTGGCCGTTCTCAATCCTGTCAAAGTTGTGATTGATAATTATCCGGCCGAGCAAGTTGAAGAACTCGAAGCGATAAATAATCCCGAAGACCCATTGGCGGGTACAAGGCAGATTCCGTTCTCGCGCGAAATTTATATTGAGCGCGATGATTTTATGGAAGATGCTCCGAAAAAATTCTTCCGTTTAACGCCCGGCCGAGAAGTGCGTTTGCGTTATGCGTATTTTATCACCTGCACAAGCGTAACAAAAGATGCAGCGGGCAACATAACAGAAATTCATTGCACGTACGACCCCGCGACAAAAGGCGGCGATGCTCCGGACGGCAGAAAAGTAAAATCTACTCTGCACTGGGTCTGCGCAAAGAACGCGATAACTGCCGAAGCGAGAATGTACGACCATTTATTCACAAAAGAAAATCCGGATGATGTTGAAGAGGGAAAAGATTTCACAGCATATCTTAATCCGAATTCACTGACAACGCTTTCGAATTGCAAAGTTGAGCCGTATTTGAAAGATGCAAAAGCATTGAGCAGATGGCAATTTGAAAGAATGGGATATTTCTGCGTTGATTTGGACAGCCAACCCTTCGACTCTGCTCAGGGCAGGGACGGCAAATTAATTTTTAATCGTACCGCAACTCTTCGCGATGAATGGGCAAAAATTCAGCAGACAAGCAAATAATATTGTTAGCCCCCGTTGAAGTGTAACGGAAACCCTGCTAAGGGCACCTGTGTCGGGGGCGTAAAAAACTAATTTACTCCGGCTTCCAGCGAAGAGAATAATAATTTTCTTTATAAACAAATTCGACATGTCCGTCCGCAAACAAAATATTACAGCCTACATTGCCATGATTGCTGGTAGTATACAATTCTGGTCCTCCTGCAGGATTTGCTGCGGGTGTTGTCTCAAAGAGTAAGACGGTATCGTGTGGAATTTCAGACGTTTTTCTTCCCGCGACATTTATATTCAAGGCGTAACTTGTTTGCCCTTCAACTTTACGAATTGATGGACAACGTAAATTTTCCGGCTTTACTTTATCTTTCAGTAAATCGCACCAGTTTCCAGCGGGTGGATATGTGTCGTTGTTTTCGGCTGTATAGGTCATCATCGCAAGACCTAAAGTCTTGAGATTTGTAGCACAAACCATTTTTGTTGCTACCTGTCTTGTGCGAACCAGTGCGGGCAGCAATATCGCAAGCATCAGTGGCAGAATTATACTATAAGCCACAGGCACGACAATTCCCGTAATAGCGTAACCTTTGCCGCGAAGACGGCCATTGCTTTTAGAGATTTTCACAAGGCCGATGATTCCGCAGATAATCGCCGGCAGTGCTGTTACCATAAATGTAAATAATCCCATCAGCGAAAGCACAAACGACCATATCGCCAGCTTGCTTGTTTTGGCAATCTCCGGCGGCAAATCCGGTATTACCGGCAGCGGCTCTGAACAGGCTTTGCAAAATTTTTCGTCTTCCAGATTATCCAATCCACATTTTGGGCAATACATTTTAGAGGTCTCCTTAAATCTGCACTGATTCTAATGATGGAGACTGGCGAAGTAAAGAATTAAGGATGTAGAAAATAGGAATTTTAATATTTTGTGATAATATTCACATATATTTAATAAATATATGTGAAACATACCCGCGAAATAAAAATTTTAGGGAATTATATTTTTATATATTGAAATATAAACAGCCTTATGGTAAGATTCTCGCTTGTTAAAAAAGACTTTACAATTACTGAAGTGAAGGAATATCAAAAACTATGGAAATCAAGGGATTTAAAGCCTATAGATTTAACTCCGAAGTTGTCGGCGATACCGGCAAATGTATCACGCCGCCTTATGATGTTATCAACGCGGCGCAGCAGAATAAACTTTATAAACAGAATCCGTACAATATTGTCAGGGTAATACTCGGCAAGCAGGAAGCCGGCGACAATGACAAAAACAATCAGTACATTCGTGCTGGCAAACATATTAATGACTGGATAGCCCACAAGGCTCTCAAGCAGGACGACAAAGAGACGATTTACGCCTACGTTCAGGAATTTGAAATCGGCGGTAAAAAAACCAAACGCAGCGGATTCATCGCCCTGTCGAAGCTCGCACAATTCGGTTCTGGTGTTCAGCCGCACGAAAAAACTCTCGATGGCCCAAAGGCAGACAGACTGAAACTTACGCAGGCAACAGCCGCGCAGTTCGAGCTTGTGTTTATGTTGTATGACGATGTCAAGCAGGTAGCTGACAAAATTATCGCAAAGGCTGCCAAGGGAAAAAGCCTGATAGAGTTTGTCGATGACGATGGCGTGAAGCATCAGATATTTGCAATTGATTCGCAGGATGAAGTTAAACAAATTGCGGATATGATGACGCAAAAAGAAGGGCTTATCGCTGACGGCCATCACCGTTATGAAACCGCGCTGAATTATTACAATCTGACAAAAAATCCGAATGCTCAATGGCTGATGATTGCGTTTGTGAATATGCACAACGAAGGACTTGTTGTTCTGCCGACGCATAGGCTTGTTGGAAATTTGAAAAATTATAACACTGATGAGTTGATAAAAAAATTGCAGGCTAATTTCAAAGTTACACAATTTGAATTTAAAGAAGCGAAAGAAAAAGCACAGGCTCTGATGCAGAAAAGAATGACCAGGGCATTTGAGCAGGGACAAAACGCTTTTGGAATTTACGACGGCGAAGATTTCTATTATATAGTTTTGACCAACAAAGATGCGCTCAAGTCATTACAGATGAGCGATGCTTCAAAATCGCTTGATGTTGTTGTGCTGCACAAATTAATTCTCGAAGGCGTGCTCGGCATCGGCGATGAAGCGCTTGCCGGCGAATCGAATATTGAATACATCAAGGATATCGGCGAAGCTGTTGACGAAGCTATCGGTAAAGTTGACCAGAAACAAATGCAGGTTCTGTTCTTTATGAATCCTACGAAAGTCGAACAGGTACGTGCGGTCGCAGCGGAAAACGAAAAGATGCCGCAGAAGTCCACGTTCTTTTATCCGAAAATATTTTCAGGTTTAACAATAAATAAACTGTAAACTTTAGCCACAGATGAACACTGATTTATATTTTTAAAATGTGTTTATTCGTGTTAATTCGTGGTTAAAGTAATTAAATAAATCCGTGAAATCAGTGGCTAAAAACAATTAATTTTTTGGAGGCAAACAATGGTTGACTGGAAAAATCCGCCGAGACTGTTTATACCCGGGCCTGTGCATGTCCTGCCTGACGTATTGCAGCAAATGAGCAGATATACTCTTGGCCACAGGGGCAAAGAGTATGCACAACTGCACAAAGAAACTGTGGATATGCTGAAGAAGATTCTGTTCACTGAACAGCACGTCTATTTGAGTACATCATCCGCATCAGGCGTTTGGGAAGGCAGTATTCGAAATTGCGTTGACCACAACGAAACAGTTCTTTGCACAATGTGCGGCGCGTTCAGCGATAAATTCGCCGACGTTGCCAGAGCGTGCGGCAGAACCGTCGAAGAGCTTAAAGTTGACTGGGGCAAAGCGACAACTGTAGAAATGATTGACAAGAAACTGTCCGAGGGCAAATACTCGGCGATTACGATTGTGTATAATGAAACAAGTACCGGCCTTACAAATCCGGTTTACGAAATCAGTGAAATGTTGAAGAAAAAATATCCTGACGTTCTTGTGCTTGTCGATGCTGTCAGCGGTATGATAGGTCTTCCGCTGCATTTTGATAAACTCGGCTGGGATGTTGTTTTCGCTTCTGTTCAGAAGGCATTTGCGATTCCGCCGGGCATGGCTGTTTTCGCTGTCAGCAATCGTGCGCTGGAAAAGAGCAAGAAAGTTACCGGCCGCGGATACTATTTCGACTTCCAGGAATTCGAAAAGAGCGCTGTCAAAGACCAGACCCCGACAACGCCATCGATTCCGCACATTATGGCGATTAACTATCAGTGCAAAAAATTCCTCGCCGAAGGAATGGAAAATGTTTGGGCAAGACATAAAAAAATGGGCGATTTTGTTAGAAGCTGGGCAAAGGAAAAATTTGGTCTGTTCTGCGAAGAGAAATATGCTTCAAACACCCTGACAACGGTTAAGAACACTCGCGGCATTGTTATCGGCGATGTGATTAAAGCGGTTCAGGCAAAGCATAATACCATTTTCGGTAATGGTTATAGCAAATTGAAAGATCAGACTTTCAGAATCGCGCACATGGGCGACATTACACTGCAGGATGTAAAAGAAGTCTGTCAGTGGATTGACGATGAAGTAAAATAGGCAAGTTAAGCAGGTAAATATTCAAAGGCCGGGTAAATTACTCGGCCTTTTTTATTGCAGAGTGACATACTGTTGTCACTGACATCAAAATCTTATAGAAGTTTTTCCAAAGATACCCGATGAATAATACGGATACTTTTTGCAGTCGCTTTTGGCGGAGTTTGCTCCACATAGAGCAAGTGGTGCTGTGACCGCGTCCGATTCTGCTTTGAGCGACTTTTTTTGCTATTATTGTATTCTATTCAAAGTTGTAATGTTTTTTTACAGCTTCGCTGACGTGCCATGTGCACTTTAGTCCGTTTGGGAAAATAACTAAATCGCCGGGTCCGAAGGAGACGTTGCCGTTGCCCGGCCTGTCCTTGACAGTTACTTTGCCTTCCAGAATAAGGCAGGTTTCCTTTTGGGTATAATCCCAATCGAAACTGCTCTTATCGCACGCCCATATCGGCCAGCTTTTACACTCTTTAGTCTCCGCTTCGGTTGGTTTTCTGACTATAACATCTTTTATAGTTGCCATTTTTGACTCCATTTCTAATTTTCCACATTTTAAGCTGTGAAGATTGATTTTCAAGAAAATATGGAACATTGAACCATTTTAGAGTAAATTATTACCTTTCAGTTTTGGAGTAAAAATGACAAAAGAGCAGCTTGAAGGCTTAAAAAAATGGTTTTTTGACTACGTTGCCGGGTATTATGGCGGCGATAAACAGGTAAATGATGATATAAAGCTCAAAGACGACCACACAAGAAGGATGCTGGAAGATACTCTGATTATTACAAAGGAGTTGGGATTTAGTGTCGAGCAGTCAATGCTTGCCGAGGTGATATCGCTTTTGCACGACACCGGCAGATTCGAGCAGTACAGAAAATACAAGACTTACAGTGATGTCGGAACAGAAGACCACAGCCAGATGGGTTTGGAAATTCTGGCGGATAACAAAGTCCTTGATTGTTTCGACAGCAAAGAAAAAGATATTATCACAACCGCAGTCAAACTCCACAGCGTAAAAGATTTTCCGAAAAATTTGGATAAGGATATTGAGCCGTTCGCGAAATTGATTCGCGACATTGACAAGCTGGACATTTTTTATGTTATGCTAAGCAGAGTTGACGAATTGCGTGCCGACCCGGAAAAATGCTTAGCGATTTTCGGTTACCCTGCCACAGACGAATGCTCGGTGCATATTATGCAGGCGGTGCTTGAAGGCAGAACAATTTCATACAAAGAATTCAAAACACTCAACGATATGATATTCGGTCTGCTGGGATGGATATATGATATAAATTTTGTCGCGACGCTGAAAGAAATTAAAAAACGCGAACTTGCTGAAAAACTTATTTCATATTTGCCGAAGACGGATGAAGTCCAAAAAGTCTGCCGTCACATGCTTGAAGTGCTCGACAAACGAATCGCTAATAATTAAAGCTGCCCGAAAAATCGGATAATTTTTGTAGGGCGGGCTTTATTAATATGCAATCGCCTCTATCAGCATATCTTTATAATCGCCCCAGAGCTGCGCTTCGGATGCTTTTGAATCTTCTTTCGCCATCTCGACGGTGATGATCGGCATATTAAGTTCCAGCCCGATATACGAGCCGAGTGAACCGGGACGCGCACCAAGTTTTTCCAGGGGCAATTTACACTTGTCTGCCAGACGCTTTGCTATGTCTTCTGCAGGCCCGTCGTAATCAATACAATTCAGTGCTTCGTGAAACGCAAGAATCTTTGACGGCTTGTAAATGTTGATTATTTTGTAAAGCTCGTAACTTTCAATTTCACTCAACGCAAAACTTCCATTTGTTCTATTGTTCTCTCTATTGGCCGCGGGAAAATTCCTGTTAAGATCAATGTTGTTTGCGTTATGCCTTGTTTTCTTCGTGAAGCCGTCAGGATTTACAACCGGGATGATAATCACGGTTTTGCCGTCGAGCAATTCACAATTTTCCATAAGATAATTTTTGAAATGATTAAGCAAAGGCGTTCCCGCCCTTTCGCTGCCGTGAATCGATGCGAATAATAATGTAACGTTGGAACCGCTGCCGAGTTTTGTGTAACTAATTGGTTTGCCCTTAACTGAACTGCCCGCCGAATAAACGTTGGCCGGCTCGGAACATTTATTCACCAATTTTTCTTTTCCTGATTTAAAAGAAGAACAGCCGCCGACAAACAATGAAGCCGAAATTAAAACGATAAATAAAGCTGCTTGAGGTTTTATAATCATACGAATGGAAATCTTTCTTTTTCAGAAATTTCAAAAAATCTGCCCGGCGATTCAGGCATACCGGTTTTTGTGCTCAAGTAAGCCGCTTCAATGAGTGCCATCGTTGCAAGGTCGAGCCTGGAACTGTTTCGCAATTTATATTTGTCAGGTTCCAGCAGTGCCCTGCCGAAATCGATAAACATTTCTGTAATGCATTTGTCCGCCTTGAGCGGATATTTATTTTCAGAAAACAGATTGTCATTTTCATCATAGATAGCAAGACGATTCGGCGTAGCGATAATATTTTGTTTAGAGCCATAAATTCTTACCGGCGCAACATTGTTGTTGCCTGTTTGCCGTGCGGCCATAAATGTGCCGATAAGTCCTTCTTTGAAAACAAGCGACGCGGTAACGGTATCTTCGCCGAAATATTGTTTGGCTTTTTTGTCGGGGCTCTGATTTGTCAGCAGAGCGTAAACCTGATTCGGAAGAGAAAAATTTTCCACCAGCAGACTCAACAGCTCAAAACAATCATTAAGCAGCGCTCCCCCGCCAGATAATTTTTGTTCCGCTTTCGGATACGAAATGATTGGCTGAAAAAAATCGTCGCCGAAAGTTGCGCACATATTCACAAAATAAAAATCGCGGCGTTCAACGCTTCGCAAATAATCGCCAAGCCGTTCAAAGCCCGGCGAAAATCGAACCGGTGCCGCGGTAACATACTTTACATTATTTTTTTTCGCCAGCGTGATGAACTCCGACGCAAGCTCGAAATTCGGCGCAGTAGGAATGAGTTTAAGAATATGGCATTTTTTATTTATCGCCATCTTTACAAATTCAGCGCACTTTGTTAACGGCTCGGCAACGATGAGAACATCCGGCTGATTCTGCAAAATAAACTGCCGATAATCGTCGAACGCGGTACAGTTATAAACCTGCGCGGCTCGATTTGCGTTTGCAAGATTACCGTCTGCGATGGAAACCACTTCGTACAGACCCGTTGCGCAAGCCGACTCAAGCAGGCCGGCCGCCCTGACGTTAAGACCGAGCCAGGCGGTTTTCAATTTGCCTGTATTTATAAGCTGTTCCATCAGCGTCCGTGTTTTTATAGCTAACTTTTCGCCGGAATAATAAAATGATCCGGTACAGGGAACTGCGAACAAAGCATAAGCGATTCTCTGCTGACCTGTGCGATGACATCTTCATTATCAATATTGTCAGCGACTTTCGCAATTAGTGAAGCGACAATTTTCATCTGTTCTTCTTTCATGCCGCGAGTCGTAATCGCAGGCGTTCCAATGCGAAGACCGTTCGGATTAAACGGCTTGGCTGGGTCGCCGGGAATCGTATTGTAATTCGTTTCAATGCGTGCCCTGTCGAGCGCTTTGGCAAGTTTCTTGCCGGGAATATTTTTACTTCTCAAATCGATAAGAATTAAATGATTGTCAGTTCCGCCAGTGAAAAGAGTAAATCCTTTTTCCATCAGTGACTCCGCAAGTACTTTTGCGTTTGCGACAACCTGTTTCGCGTAAGCGACAAACTCCGGCGTATCGGCTTCGTGGAGCGCAACAGCAAGAGCGCTTATTGTGTGCATATGCGGGCCGCCCTGCAATCCGGGGAACACAGCCTTGTCAATCGCTTCTGCCAGTGCAGCTTTACACATCAGCATTCCGCCTCGCGGGCCTCGCAAAGTTTTATGCGTTGTCGTCGAAACTATATCAGCGTAAGGAACAGGACTCGGATGAATTCCCGCAACAACAAGACCGCTGATGTGCGCGATATCGCTCAAATGAACAGCGCCAACTTTTTTCGCAATCTCACTGAAATTTTTAAAATTAATAATTCGCGGATATGCGCTTGCGCCGCTGATAATAACTTTTGGTTTGTGCTTTACAGCGAGCTCTTCAATTTTATTAAAATCAAACTGCCCTGTTGTTGGGTCGAGTTCATAACTTACAGAATTAAAAATTTTACTTGTGAAATTTACTTTCCAGCCATGACTCAAATGTCCGCCGTAAGGAAGAGCAAGTCCCATTATTGTATCGCCCGGTGCAGCAACTGCGCTGTATGCCGCAAGATTTGCAACCGCGCCGGAATGCGACTGAACATTCGCATGGTCAACTTTGAAAAGTTTTTTTGCGCGTTCGATTGCGATTGACTCGACAAGGTCGGTGATTTGCTGACCTTCATAATAACGTTTGCCCGGATAACCTTCAGCATATTTATTTGTCAGACAACTTCCCGTTGCTGCCATCACTGCTTTCGATACATAATTTTCTGATGGTATCAGACGAATACAAGCGCTCTGACGAGCACCCTCTTGGCGCAGAAGTTCATAAATTTGCGGATCATACTTTTCTAATGGCGTAATCATATTTAGCTCCGATAAAAATTACTAATATAGTATTGATACCAATGGTCTTAAAAACTGCGAATGTAATTCCGCCGGCGTCCCTTGGGGATTTGCCAAGTGATTTGTTAATCGCAAGCAAAAATACCTATGGTATTCAAGCGAGCAGTTTAACAAAAGTTTCCATTTGGGTCTAATAATTTTTAAGGATATGCTCCTTATAATTAGTCATTGCAGAATTTATTGCCCTTTACTTATGTCGCACTGCCGGTATCTATGTCAGATTTGCTATTTTACGTAATCATTACATTTTAAACCACATACTGTTAAATTAATCGCTTTATTTGTTTTTTGAATAACTAATACAGATATAATACACGTAAAAAATATGTTTTCGTGTTTTGTGTCTATTGAACTATGATTATAGAGCCTTACCATCCTCATTGTTTGGGATTTTTCAAGTTTGTATCATGTATTATCTTGTTTTGTTCCTGCGGCTTTACTTTTTTTGTTTCACGTGAAACAATACGAATTTAATATGTAAAACTTAATATTTAAAATTGGAAACGACGTCCAAGTACTCCGTCCAAATCTTAAATCTTTGCCGAAGGCATCCCTTTGGGACAATCTTCAATCTTAAATCGTCAAACTGTTTCACGTGGAACACAGAACAGCCTTTTGGCCTCTGCTTTCTTTTCAAATTTCTTAAAATGCTCTATAAACACTAATTTTGTACAAAAAATTGCTCAAAAACGGTATTTTTTACGATTTTTTGTTGGAAATCCGTCCAAAATGATGTTAGAAAAGCCTTTCAGGCGTTAGCTAAATATTGACACTTGAGTACTAAAAACTCTATTCAAGGAACGAATAATGATACCAAAAAACAAGGAAAAACCCAAACACCTCGGCAGGGGACTCGAATCACTTTTAGGCCCAATTATCAGCACAGTACAGGAAAATATGGATAATGTGGTTACACAGTCCGCACCTAACTTTAGTGCTGATAAAGAGTTACATAAATATGTGGTGGAATTGGAGTTTGAAACCATTGTTCCAAACCCATTCCAACCCCGTCATAACTGGAACGATGAACAGTTGCAGGATCTTGCCGGCTCTATAAAAGAGAACGGAGTACTGCAGCCTATTATAGTAAGACCCAATAATGGTAAATACGAGATTGTGGCTGGAGAAAGACGATTTAGGGCATCGCAGTTAGCAGGCCTGAAAAAGATACCTGCGATGGTTCGCAAGACGGATGACACAGAAATGCTCGCGCTTGCTATCGTTGAAAATGTCCACCGAGCGGATTTGAATCCGATTGAAAAAGCAAAAGCGTATCAGAGTTTTATGGAGATGTTCAATCTTACGCAGGAACAGGCTGCACAAAAACTCGGCCAGGACAGATCCGTGCTTGCCAATTATATTCGTCTGCTGAATCTTCCTGCTGAAGTAAAGCAGATGCTTGTTGATGGCGCACTCGATATGGGACACGCTCGCGCGATACTTGCGCTGCCGACGGATGATTTGCGAAAGCGTTTAGCAAATCGTGCGCTGGCAGGGCGTTTGAGTGTTCGTGAAGTTGAACGGCTTGTTCGTCTTGCGATTGCCGCAGGCGATGAGAAAAAACAAAAACAGATAATTGAAAAGCCTGCGAACATAAAAGATCTCGAGGAAAAAATTCGCGCACGTCTCGGAACTCGTGTAGATATTAAAGCTAAAAAAAATGGACAGCGGGGGAAAATCATTATCGAGTTTTATTCGCTTGATGAATTTGACAGCATAACGCAAATGCTCGGCGTTACTAACGAGTAATGCCAAATAAAAAAATTAAAGCTGATTCTAAAAAAATCAGCTTTTTTTATAGACTAAATTAGAAACGTGTGTGTCTTATTATCAGCGATTCGCAATTTTAAGTTTTCCAGGATACGTATGCTCGAAGATAAATGGCTGATTTGGAAATTGAAGCGGGGCAGCAGTGATGCTCTTTGCTGCATATATAAAAAGTACAAAACAAATATGCTGGCACTGGCGGTTACTCTTTCAAATGATAAATTTCTTGCTGAAGATATTGTGCACGATTGTTTCGTCTCGTTTGCCGGCTGCTGTCGAAAACTCCAGTTGAAAACTTCGCTGAAAAGTTATCTTTTAACATCGGTTGCAAATCGTGTGCGGAATATTTGTAGGGACAAAATCAAATCAGCAGCGGACATTAATGAAATGGAAATCGCCGATTCGGATTTAAAGCAGCCGCTGCAGCAGGCGATGAATAATGAACGCGTTCGAAAAATTAATTTTGCTTTAGGACTGCTTCCGTATGAACAGCGAGAGATAATAATCCTGTATTTCCAAAGCAGATTGACCTTCAAAGAAATAGCCGAATCGCAAAATGTGTCAATCAATACAATTCAAAGCAGATACCGGTATGGAATAGATAAACTGCGGTCATTGTTAGATGGTGAGGTATAAAATGAGTACTGCAGAAAAAATAGAAAAGCTAATTAAACAATTTTTTGAAACACAAAAATCATCCGCTGTTATGCCATTTGAAAAAGACGAACAAATTATCAATGACGCATTGGCAGCATTTGAAAAACATAAAACACAATCGGCTCATTTGCAGCCGAGTGTATGGAGAATAATTATGAAAAGCAGAATCACAAAATTTGCAGTTGCCGCGATAATAATTGTTGCGGCAGTATTAAGCATTGGTATTTTTGATAGAACCGTACCAACAGCTTTAGGAATCGAACAGATAATTGAAGCTTATAATAATATCCACTACTTGCATGTGAAAGAATATAGGAAAGACCACCCTGATAGTAACGGAGAGCCTTGGGAGTTTTGGATTAAATCTAATGAACAAGGCGGTATCGAAAAGGCAAGATATTACCTGCCAGAAACAGAAGATGGTCCAAAGCTCATTACCTGGACACCGGAAAAAGCAGAGATATGGTTCAAAAAGAAGAATAGCCATCTTATTTTCCAAAGTAAAAAAATTGAAAAATGGATGAAAACCCTAATAGAACAATCTCAGCCTAAATTGGTTATGGAAAACTTTCTCGAAAAACAAAAAATAGGCGTCATTGACATCAATACTACAACACCATCAAACAAGCAGGAACCAACTGTGATTGTTGTAACATACAGAAACATACAGAAGAAAGAAATTTACTATATAAATCAGGCAACGAATTTAATTACTTCTATTGAACTTTATGATGATGGAAACTCTGAACCATTTTCCACGAGGGAATTTTATGAATATAATGTGCGGATAGACGAAAAAATGTTCACACTTAAAGATGAAGTACCCAAAGATGTCACAGTAGTTGACCAACTCAGTCAGCTCATTGGCATTCCGCAGGGAAGTATGACTGATGAGCAGGCCGCAGCAGAAACAGTCCGTCAGTTTTTCCAGGCCTTAATTGATAAGAATTACAAAAAAGCGGGCTTGATATATTCCGGCATTTCAGAAGAAAAAGCGAAAGAACGTTTTGGCCGATTAAATGTCATCGCTATTATTTCGGTTGACAATCCGGTATCATTTCCCCAATGCGGTGAACATAGCTTTAGTGTCGGTTGTCAAATTGAATTAGTTGACGAAAGCGGGAAAAACATTGTACATAAATTTGGTTCTGTCAAAGCACGATGTGGCGATGATGAAATGCACCCTGACCGTTGGATTATTCATGGCGGTATTTAAAAAGTGTAAAATATGAAATAAAAAAGGCCGGGCGAAGGATGCTTCACTCGGCCTTTTTATGCGCTGACAGGAAAAACGGTGCCAGGAGTCATTTTTTTGGTTTTCCTGTGTTTTCAATACTGAAAACACGGTTTTTGATTTATTTTATTGATGGCCCGAAAGCATTCCAGATAAGGCCGGGTTTGTTCCAGTTGCCGCTGCGATAGTCTGGATCGCGTGAGTTGTCCGAGTTTGTAGTTGCGTAATCGTATTTGACTCTCGCCGCGTGTCCATCGCAAAATACCATATGGCCGCCGTTGAGATGTCTTCTGGCAAACCGTTTCCAGTCGCCGCGATGCCTGCCGAGTAACGGCCGTGTTTTGTAATAATCGTAATCTTTTTTATTAAGCTCTTCACTTGTCGTTCGCATTTCGAGCATTAGTACGGTCTGGCCGGATGATTTAATATTTACGAGTTTGACATTTTCGATATCATCTTTTGTACTCACCGTCGGGCCGTTATTTAATTCCGAATTCCAAACATAACAGAAGAACAGTTGATATTCATAATTTGCGCTGCTGTCATAAAAAATCACAGCGTCTTTTGTAAAGCCCTGTGGATATTTTGCGGCCGGGTCAACGAAAATAGAATCCTTATTTGGCGGCAGGGGGACGGTTGCTTTATTTGCTATCGCCGCTTCACTGATTTGTCGATATGATTGCTGGCCAAGCATTTTCGGAATTGAGTTTGCCCACCAGTCGTCGTTTTTAAAAACCGAACCTAAGTTTTCATCCTTGTTTCCTTCCCACGGCAGAACTCCGTTATTTTGTTCAGCGAACGCAATCGCTCCTATTCCCCACTGCCGCATATTCGACATACTTTTCAGCGCGGTTGCCAATGCTCTTGCTTTACTCATCGCCGGCATTATCACCGCCAGCAGAACCGCGATAATTGAAATTACCACAAGAAGTTCAACAAGTGTGAATGCGTGATGTGAAATATTTTTTTTATCTCTCATATTAATCCTGTCATAGTTCATTTTAAAATAGACCTGTATGCCATTCCGAAGAGCAGCATACAGGTTGCAAAATTAGAAAATTAAAGTATCGTTTATTGCAGCCAGGGCTTTGAACAGGATGAATCCGCAGGGTTGATGCAATCCATCCAGTTTTCAGCGAATTGTGCAAAATCTTTAAAGTTCACATAACAATCATTATTTACATCGAAATAATTTTTGAATCCCATCGCAATCGCACCCGCACAATCGGCAGGCGGGTTGTACCATGCACGAATAACAGAAAAATCCTGTATGCTTTCGGAACTGTTCCATCTGTTCGGCAAACCAAATGAGCTTGTGTCTGCATCGACGAAGTTCGCACCTGTTATCGCAGATGAAGGATTCGTTTCGATTCTTGCTGCTTCTTTTGAATTAACTCCGCCGCCTCCCCAGTATTCAGTTCCGAGGTTTTCGCCAACAGGCCCCCAAACAAGGTCGCCTTGTGCGTCGTTGATTTGTGCCTGCCATGCGTCATTTCCACAGCCCCAGTCACATTGAGAATGATTCAAAACATTGTGTACGGACGTAATTAGCGGTGTTGATGAAGCGTCTTCTGTTTTTGTGCTGACGTTTATCCACCAGTCGTTTGCGTCCGGATCGAAACTTGTATCGGTGTTCAAATTAATAATCGCATCGCCCGTGCTTGGTCCGACATTATACGTTCTGTTCTGATTATCTTTATCAACGTAGATATAAGATTCATCAACGATGGTGATAATCGTGCCTGCTCGCAGATTGCTCCATACTGAACTTTGCGAGAACTGTAAAATTCCCTGCTCGACATTTCCGTTGCCGTACCATATATCTGTTCCGTCTGCTTCATCGGCTTCGAGTGTATCGGTTTCTGCCCAGCTAATTTGCCAGCCGCGAATATCAAGATGGTCCTGCGTTACAACGAATTCAAGCCAGTCTCCGCCGTTGCCCTGAATTCTGCCGTTGAGCAGTGTGCCGGTCATTTTGTCCGAGTGCAAACCATCGGCCATTTCCTGAAAGTACGCATCAACGTTTGTAGAATCTGCATATAAATCTGTTTTGAGATATTTTTCAGAACCGACCGCGTTGAATTCGTTCAGGACAAGTTCGCCCGCAGCAAAAACATTTACTGCTGCTGTAAGAATTACGAGTGTAATCAAAACTTTTTTCATCTTACTGCCTTTCAATTCGCTGTATGATTATCTTTTTCTGAATCTTAAAATCATGGTTGCGGCACTGAGGATGAAGATTGTTGCAGGTTCCGGAATGGTGTAATTATTGTATCCCGGATTACCTATATCGCCGCTAGTACTTGCCCATGAACCATTATTACCGACTGAAGACAAAACCCAACTGCTTGAAGCCGTTGTCGATGCGAAATCTGCCTGTGGTATTGTGCAGCTTTTGTTTTCTGTGCGGGGGCCTTTGCCAGCGGCATCACTAAAAATAAGTAAATCGATTTCAGCTTCGGAGGCATCGTAAAGATGAATTTCATCAGCTCTGCCGAGATTGCTGTTAGTGTTGCTGCCGAGAATTTTCACGCTTGCCGACAGTCCCCATGCGGTTCTGAAGGCACTTGCATCGGCATCTGTCAATATTACCGATTCGCCCGGTGCGATTATTCCGAATATGCTCAAGTCAAGGTCGCCGGCGGCGGCATCGGAATCGCTATAACTCCAGCCGGTCATATCGATTGCTGTGCTGCCGAGATTTGTGAATTCCACAAACTCTCCATTTGTACCTTTGTACATCCATTCGGTAATCTGAATTGTTGTTGCCATTGAGTTAACCGCCAGAACAAGAACTAACAAACTTACTAACTTCTTCATGTTTTCTTTCTCCAAAAAATTGTTCATAAATCATTTCTTCAACATCTGGCTGGTATAATATAGATAGGATGTTAGGGTTTTATGGGAAGGTAGTTAAATATTGGTAAATTTAATGTAATGTTTTTGTTAGGGGAAAAACGGTGTCAGGAGTCATTTCTTTAGTTTTCTGCGTTTTCAGTACTGAAAACAGGGTTTTTAACATATTTGTCAGGTTTTCATAAATTTTTTAAACTTTTCTATTGACAAAATTCGATAAGTGTATTAGTTAAGTAATACAGTAATACAAAAGGATTAAATTTCATGTTATTGGAAATAGATCATCATAGCGGCGTACCGATTTACCAGCAGGTAGTCCGCCAAATCCGTCAGCAGATTATGACTGGCGACCTGAAAGAGGGCGACCAACTCGAAACCGTCCGCGAACTTGCCACACGGCTGAAAGTCAATCCTATGACTATCAGCAAGGCTTACTCACTCCTCGAAACGCAGGGTCTCGTCGAAAGACGACGGGGCATCGGGCTTTTTGCAGCCAAAATTAAGGATGAGAACAGGGAACAAATCAAAGACCAGATGCTCGAGAGCATTATGAACAAAGCCGCAGTTACCGCTATCCAGCTTGGCTTGTCCGAAGAACAGGCCGCAGAATATTTCAAAAAACAATTCCGTCAGTTCAACTCCGCCAATGAAGGGGATAAAAATGAATAACGAAAATATCATTGTTCAAATACGCAGCCTTTCCAAACGGTTCGGAAAAATTAATGCACTCGACAACATCAACCTCGATATTTCTCGCGGTCAAATCATCGGACTGCTCGGCGCAAACGGCTGTGGGAAAAGTACTCTGCTTCGACATATCATAGGTTTGTATCTTGCCGATGCAGGCACGTGCGAAACTTTTGGAACTGACGCCGCAAAACTTTCTCCCATTGAACTCGGAAAAATCGGATACGTCCATCAGGAAGGCGAGCTTCTCGGCTGGATGACTTCAGAACAATTGATTCGATATGTCAGCGCTTATTACAAAAACTGGAATCATCAACTTGAAGAAAAATTCGTTGCCGACTTTGAAATTCCGCTGGATAAAAGAGTTGCTTCATTGTCGCCCGGCCAGCGTCAGCAGCTTGCGATATTACTCGCGATTGGTTTCGATCCTGAATTATTAATTCTCGATGAACCCGCATCCGCTCTCGACCCGCTGGCAAGAGGCCGGTTTCTTGATTTGTTATTGCATTTGATTCAGGATGGAAACAGAACGATAATAATTTCCTCGCATATTTTAAGCGATGTCGAAAAAGTTATCGACCATACAATCATTATGCAGAAAGGGCAAATTATTCGTGATTGCAGTTTCGATAGTTTGCGCGAAGAGTTCCTGAAATTCACGCTTATATCTTTGAATGGTTCTCTGCCGAGCCAATTGCCTTTTAAAAATGTCATACAATGCGAACGAAACGGTAACAAAGCCGTAATAATTGTGCAGGATAATACGGAAGAACAACTGCGTAGTGCTGCAAAAAATATTAACTGTGAAATAGAAATCAAAACACTGCCTTTGGATGATTTATATAAAATCGTAGTTTGCGGATAACGAAGGATTTTACTATGTCGATTTTAGCGATTAATTTGAAACATCTGTATCAACGGATACACGTTCGCCTGCTTTGGCTCGGCTTTATTGGTTCGCTTGTTCCAATTATTATATTTGCAATCAAGGGCGGCACAGGCATATTTGAAGGCGTTCTCATCTGGTGTTATCTCTTCGGATTGTTTACAGCTTCAATACCGGTTGAGATAATTACAAAACCTTTCGCGTTTTGTCTACCCGGCCATCATAAAATTCCGGTGAAGTATTTGTTTTCCATTTGCTTTGCTGTGGAATTTTTGTTTCTGATAATTTTTCTGTTTTACCCCGCCCCCAATTTTGCAGATATATTAACGACAGCGTTTTCTATGACTATGGCCGGTACAATGTTATATTGGCTCGGCGCATGGGTTGTATTCCGCTTTCCGAGTTGGACTGCTACAATTGGATTTATAGGTTTGTCCGGCTTGTCGCGAGAATTTAATATTCCGGAAATTATTAAGTATATTATTGTAAAAGAATGGCTGGCTATTATTTTTGCCGGCGTTTTCGTCAATGTTCTGGCGTATCTGCATTGGAATAAAAATGACATCGCAAGAAAATATTGCGGCAGATTCTGGCTTAGCTTCTTTGATGCGTGGAACAAGCAAAGAATAAAAATTTATACTGAAAGCAAAATTGCCGCAAAAAAAGATAACTGGAAAATCTCTCCTGCGTTGGAAGCATTTTTTATTAAACGAATTACGAATGCCGGCCCTAACTTTGAACGATATATCTGGGGCAGTTTATATCAAGCCTTCGCTCTTTTTTTCTCGCAGAGAAAATGGGGTGCGATTTCTTTTGTTATTACCATGTCGATATGGTTGGGGATATGTTATATGTCTCGCGGCATAGGCAATATATTATTTGTAATACCGGGAATAATTATGATCCAAGCGTACCTGCCAATTCATTCGCCGATGCTTATTAATGGCGGCAGAAGAGAAAGGTTCTGGGCGTTATTTGTGGTAATAGTCGCCGATACAATACTTATTATGCTTTTAACTTCCGGTTTGGCTTTATTAACGAAATTGATTGCTCCGATTATGCCGGCACTTACCGTGTCAAATGAGGTGGTACGATTTAATCCATTGGATATAAGGTTATTTTTTATTCCTCTGTTTATAATACCGCTTATGATGGCTCTCCGTTTACTATTGCACAAAATACCGGTGCTTATGATGTTTACGGCAATAATTGTTTTCACGGCAGTTTGGGCAGCGACAATGGCCTTTTTCACGGCTACACGCAAAAATATTACGCTGCCGTATGTAAATCCTTTATCGATAATATGTTTGATAGTTATCGCTTGGTTAATATTTGTAGTGGTATTACGCCGTGTTTGCTTAAAGCGAAATTTAATATAAATTTTATGTAACAAAATCAAGTTTATTGGATATATTATTATAGACAACTTTTTTATTAAGGAGCTAAAAATGAAAAGAGTGATTTCGGTATTAAGTGTGGTGATTCTGCTGGCAACAGTTTGCTCTGCGGCAGATAAGGTGGACCTGAAACTTCGTCTAAAGGCAGGGGACTCCCACGAAATGAAGATAACCCAGGTACAGGACATGTCCCAGACAATGAACGGGTCGGAATTCAAAATGAAGCAAACGCAGGAAATGGTTCTGGGCCTCGATTGCGTCGGTGTTGATGCCAACGGCAATATGAATGTCAAAATGTCATACAAATCTATGAAAATGAGTATGGAAGGCCCGATGGGCAAAATGGAGTTCGACTCGACAAAGCCTAAATCAGCCGACGCCAACACCCCGCCGCACGAAAAAATGATGGCTGATATGTTCGCAGCTATGGTCGGCAGTGAATTCCAAATGAAAATCAAACCAACCGGCGAAACATCTGATATCCGTGGCCTGTCGGAGATGATGAAAAAAATAAAAGGCGATGCTAACTCGCAGCCGATGGGCGATATTATCAGCAAGATGTTCAATGAAGATCAGGTCAAGGAACTTACCGGCAATATGATGAATATGTATCCTGCCGAGCCGGTCGCGATTGGCGATAGCTGGTACGATACAAAGAGTATGAATTTTATGATGCCGATTGATATCGATACTACTTATATGCTCAAGGGCGTTAAGGACGGCATCGCGACGATTGATATGGTATCGAAAATGGATATGGGCGACTCTTCCAAGCCGATAGTGATTGACCCGAACAATAAGATGTCAATGCAGCTTGCCGGCACAATCAACGGTACAAGCGAAGTCGATGTAAAAACCGGTATGACAAAGAAAACTGATATGACGATGAACTTTTCAGGTATGATGAAAATGGAACCTAATCAGGATATGCCGCAGGGTATGACAATGCCGATGTCGATTAAAGCAACAGCGACTGTAGAATTGACAAAATGACATTTTTGTCATTGCGAGCCTTTTGGCGAAGCAATCTCTTTTGCGCAAACAAAAACGGCCTTTGGAAATTCCTAAAGGCCGTTTCATTTTTTAGAAAGCAAAGGTGTTATTTTTTCTTCTTTGCGACTTTTTTCTTTGCAACTTTCTTTTTAGCGACTTTCTTTTTTCCGCATCCGCAACTTCCGCATGCACACATAGTAAATCCTTTCATAAAAAAATGTGTCATCCCCGCGAAAGCGGGGAACTATTTCTTTATTATCGGCCTTTATGCAAAAAATCTTTGAAAATTCTGGACATTTTTATAGTTCGAACTTATAGCTCAACAGTTTATAGATTAGTTTTGCGGTCAAAAAGTCAGAGCCTTTGTTGGTTGGATTCGGGCAAAGCTCGACGATATCGAACCCAACGACGTTTTTCTTTGTCATCAGCAGCCGCAGGAATTTCATAACCTGATACCATCCCAAACCGCCCGGCTCCGGCGTGCCTGTTGACGGCAGTATCGATGGGTCGAACGCATCGAGGTCGATAGTCAGATACACGTTTTTCGTCAGCATATTCAGACATTTGTTGAACCATTTGTCATTGTCATAAATATCCTGTGCGAGGAAAACGTTCTTTTGCTTCATCGCTTTTGCTTCTTCGACAGCACCGCTTCTGATTCCAACCTGAACTATAGGCGCGATTTCACGAGCGCGAGCCATTACGCATGCGTGATTGTATTTTGTGCCGTGATACTCTTCGCGAAGGTCTGCGTGCGCATCGAACTGAATCACTGAAACATCTTTGAATGATTCGACGTGCGCCTGAATTGATGCTGCGCTGATTGAATGTTCGCCGCCGAGTGTTACGACATATTTTTTGTTTTGAATGTGCGTGAGCGTTCTTGCTTTCAGCTCGGCAACCATTTTGTCAGCGGATTTTTTTTCTTTGATTGGTTTGTCTGTGAAGATTCCCTGCTTGTAAACTTCCGAATCGGTTTCGATGTCGTAGGTTTCCATATTCGCCGATGCTTCGAGAATCGCGCCCGGCCCTTTGTCTGCGCCTTTAATCCACGTGCTTGTCGCGTCGAACGGTGCCGGCAGAACGACTATTTTCGCGTCTTTATAATTTGAGTATTCTTTTGGCAGGTCGCCGAAATTATATTTCTTCATTTATTTCTCCGAAATATTGTTGCCACTAAGACACAAAGGCACCAAGTCATTTAAAATTTAAGATTGAAGAATGAAGATTTAAGGAACGCCTTCGGCGAGATATTTACAACAATCTTCAATCTACAATATTCAATCTTCAATTTATTCGTGTCTTGGTGTCTTTGTGGCTATTTGTTGATTACTCAAATATGAACATAGCGATTGCTACTGTTGTTGTCCAAAGGCCTTTTTGTCCTCTGGCTGCCTGTGTGCAGTTCGATGTTCTGATGAACAGTCCGCTGGATTTGTATGCCTGTTCTTTTTCGCTCCAGGCTTTGTTTGGGTCAACTTCCATACCCAAAGTCGTACCGAGCATTTCGGCCGCCAAGTCTTCAGCCATATCGCCGGCCTGTTGTTCGTTCATACCGTGGCCGTGAACTTCGCTCAAGTAACCCCAGTTATTCTTATCTTTTGGAGCGGCTATACCAATTGAGGTTGCGACTAATCTGCCGTGTTCGTTTGTATCGCATCTTGCCATAACGCAAAACGCGATTGAACCAGGCACAAGTTCTTTCAGGCCTGAATCCTTACTGATAATTTTGCATTTTGGCGGCAGAATTGACGAAACCTGAACAAGGTTCTGGTTCGCAACGCCCGCATCTCGCAGCGCTTCCTCGAAGGATTTAAGTTGATATCTGTGTCGTCCGACACCTTTGGTTAAGAAAATTCGTTTCGCTACAAGAGCATTTACAATACTTGGCATCTCTTTCCGTTCCTTTCAAATAAAACTGACACGCCAAAAGAATTCAACTATTTCGCTTATATTATAAGGAAATGTAAAATATCAAAATAAAAAATCCTGATAAAGTACAAAAATGTTTTAATGAGCCTTTATCGACGCCTCTGGGCGTTCAGCATTACATTAACTGTAAACTCTGCGGCACATCTGCCAAAATGGCACTTGTATCTTAATTCGGCAAAATTTACAAGTCTTTATTTTGTAATATGTTACAAATTTTCCCAATGCTGGCACATAGTTTGCACTTTATAGAGATGTAACATTAAATAGTCTAAAGGTAGTCTAAGGAGACACAAACTATGGCAAAGATAATAGGTATAGATTTAGGAACAACCAACTCGGTCGTATCCGTGATGGAAGGCACTTCACCGAAAGTGTTGATTAACTCCTCCGGCAGCAGGCTTACTCCGTCAGTTGTAGGTTTTACTGACAAGGGTGAACGCCTTGTTGGCCAGATAGCCAAGCATCAGCAGGTAACGAACCCTGAAAATACCGTTTTTTCTATAAAAAGGTTTATGGGCCGCCGTCATAATGAGGTTGCCGCTGAAGAAAAGACTGTTCCGTACAAAGTTGTCGGCGGGGCTGCCGAGCTGGTAAAAGTCAACGTCAGAGGTAAAGAATATACACCTCCTGAAGTTTCAGCGATGATTCTGCAGGATTTGAAGAAAACCGCTGAAGATTACCTCGGCGAAAAGGTTGACAGAGCGGTCATTACCGTTCCGGCCTATTTCAACGATGCCCAGCGTCAGGCTACCAAAGACGCCGGCACGATTGCAGGTTTGAAGGTCGAAAGAATTATTAATGAGCCGACAGCCGCTGCTTTGGCTTATGGCGTTGAGAAAAAGAAAAACGAAAAAGTCGCTGTGTTCGATTTCGGCGGCGGTACGTTCGATATTTCAATTCTTGACATTGGCGACAACGTCTTTGAAGTATTGAGTACCAACGGCGACACGCACCTTGGCGGCGACGACCTTGACGAAGTGTTGATTAATTATCTTGCCGATGAATTCAAGAAAACTGAAGGCATTGACCTTCGCAAAGACCCGATGGCTCATCAGCGTCTGAAAGAAGCTGCTGAAAAAGCGAAATGTGAACTTTCGAACCAGGTCGAATCGACTGTAAATCTGCCGTTCATCACAGCCGATGCTTCCGGCCCGAAACATTTACAGGTTACTATTACACGCAGCAAGTTCGAAGCGCTCGCCGAGCCGGTTTTCGAGAGATTGAAAAACCCGTGCATAAAAGCGATGAGCGATGCGAAGATGAATCCGTCTGACATTGCGGAAGTTCTGCTCGTCGGCGGTTCAACAAGAATTCCGAAAGTTGTAAATATAGTTCGCGATTTATTCAAGAAAGAGCCGAACAAGAGTCTGAATCCTGATGAAGTTGTTGCGATTGGCGCAGCGGTACAGGGCGCAGTACTTGCCGGCGACGCGGGCGTAAAAGATATTCTGCTTCTGGATGTTACTCCGCTTTCGTTAGGCGTTGAAACACTCGGCGGCGTTATGACAAAATTGATTGAACGCAACACGACTATTCCGACAAGCAAGAAAGAAGTTTTCTCTACCGCTGCCGATAGTCAGACAACGGTTGATATTCACGTACTGCAGGGCGAACGAGAATTCGCACGCGATAACAGAACGCTCGGAAGATTCCAGCTTTCTGATATACCGCCTGCTCCTCGTGGAATGCCGCAGGTTGAAGTTGCTTTCGATATTGATGCAAACGGTATTTTGAATGTTTCAGCGAAAGATCTCGGCACTGGTAAACAGCAGTCGATACAAATTAAATCAAGCTCCGGCTTGAGCGACGAAGAAGTTAAAAAGATGCAGCAGGACGCTGAAGCTCACGCTGCCGAAGACAAGAAACGCAGAGAAGTTGTTGACCTGAAAAATCAGGCCGACCAGTTGGTTTACTCAACTGAAAAAACTTTGAAAGAGCACGGCGAAAAGGTCTCTGGCGATGTCCGCGGCAAAATTGAGTCTGCCGTTAATAATTTGAAGGAAGTTGTTAAGGGCGAAGACGGCGATGCGATAAAGAAGGCTATGGAAAATTTAAACACCACAGCGCAGGAACTTGGCAAGATTCTTTATGAAGAAGCCGCAAAGAAGCAGCAGGCCGCAGGCGGCGCACAACAGCAGCCGGCACCGGAAGGTCCTAAACCAACCGATGGCCAGCAGGAAAATGTCCACCGCAAAGGCGGCGACGATGTCATCGACGCTGAATTTGAAGCAAAGGATCAGAAATAACAATGTTGTTTAGCCGTCGCCGGCACGGCGATGAATTAATATTTAGCCCCCAGATTTACTACAGTCCTCGCAGGGGATTCTGGGGGTTTTTTATTTTAAATAATTTTCCGCAAGCAACACAAAATCCTGAAAATTGACTTTGCTATCTTTGTTCACGTCCGCACGTTCGTAATAATCATTTTCTCTGCTGCCATTTTCTTCAAGCCAGTAGTAGCTGAACTCTGCGGCATCTTCCAAATCAACTTTGCCGTCAATAACCAAATCGCCCGCGAGCGGGTCAGACCCGAAAGCAATACTAAAAGGTTCTGATGCTTCGTATTTGCCGAGTTCGTCATAGATAATAAAAGTAATCCACTGCAATTCAGTTCCGCCCGTTGATGCCGGTGCGCGATATTGAAAATGAATATGCGTATCCGAAAGCACACTGTGATTAAATGAATCGCCGGCTTCGTCGAGTGTGATGCCGATTGTATCGGTATCAACTGCTTTGAATCCTGGTGTTATCGAAACGCATTCGACAATGATTCGATAATCGACATTTGCTGTTCCGGATAGTTGCCTGTTCGGGTCAGTTGCACCGATAACATCAAACCCCGGCTCGCCAATCTGATACCGGTCGTAACGTGAGTTATAATACAGCGGATAATGCCAGTACAGCCATGTTGCTTCTCCATTGTTGTCCGGATCGCTGTGCCGATATTTTTGCGTGCAGTTGACAAACAATTTATTATCGTCGCTTGTGCCGTTGATACCATCTGGATTGCAGCCGATTAAAAAATGGTCGAGCGAACAATCAGCTGCGCATATACTGCACATCAAAGTTAAAATTATAATAATCATTTTCATTTTAATCTTCCTTTATTCATCTTTCGGCCAGACAGGTGCGCATTCCGGAAACCAGAAACAATTCCCCGGCCAGCTATATGTATCTTCAAGTTTTAATATCTCCGCGTGTCCATCAGCGAAAAGATAATTTGATTTCTTGCTGTGTCTGTCGTAAGCGATTTTGCCTTTTGCCTCTCGAATATCAGCCCACTGTTCCGGATGAATGTGGTCGTAGGATGTCCAGCTCGACGGACTTTCAGCGACGTAAATGCAATACTGCGGCTTTGGAATCATTCGTGTTCTGTTGTATTGACCTTTGTATCTGCTGCATTTTGAATCGAGCAGGCCGTTAAGTGCAAAGCTCGACCATCTTTTATTTCCCTGCGCGCCGAGCGGCTTGCTCCAGTCGATGAATTCTTTTGCTGTGTCGGAAGGGCACTTGAAAAGCAGATTTTGTTTGAGATATTTCGATAAAATTTTCAGCCAGTATTGATTTGGGTCTGTTATATGACACGAACTATCCGGCAAACGTGTGTCGCTGTCCTGAAAATAACATTGCAGCGCAACACCCATCTGCCGCATATTACTCGAGCAGATAATTTTTTGCGCCTGTTGACGGGCTTTCTTTAATGCCGGTATTAGAACTGCCAGCAGGATAGCGATTATCGATATCACCACCAGCAGTTCTACCAGTGTAAATGCTTTGAAATGCTTTCGCGTCATTATTTCTTTCGACGTTTCAAAACGGAAACCAAACCTGCGCCGAGCAATGTAAGCGTTGCCGGTTCAGGAATAGTTGTGAATGTCAGCGTATACTCTGCAGAATCAGCGAAATCAGTTGTTCCGTTGTCGAACAATTTAAATGTTGCGGTAAACGTCTCGCCCGCGCCGGATGCCAGAGCAAGAAACTCTGTATGATTATGAAAATACCAGCCTTCTTCATCGTCCCATGCCGGAGCATCGAAATTGTAAGTTGAACCATTTGAAGTCAGAATCTCAAGTGTTGTGGATTCGTCTTCCATCCAGAAATTTATCGGGTCAGAATAACTGACTCGCTGAAGAGAAATCAGCCAACCCGGCGTTGTTGCTTTATCATTGTTATCAAGTCGATAATCTTCTTCCGCTGAATGCCAGCAGTCGAGTTCAGCGACATAAATTTGTTTATCGCCGATATAGTCGCCTGTCGGTATCAGTTCGATAACTGAAGGTACTTCATAAATTAAAAGCTGGTTATTATCAGCGCCGACAAAAATATGTTCATGGCAGTATGCCGCAGATGAAACAAACAGAATGGTTGCCAACGAAACTATGATTGCGCAAAAACTTCTTCTTAACATAAAATATCTCCATATAAATTTGGTTTTAATAAAATTTGGAACATAGCGGAAACCCTATAAGGGAAATCCACGTTGTTTAGCCGTTGTCGGTACGACAACGCGTCATCCCGCCTTTGGGCGGGATATTAAGTTATTGAATTGGATATTCTATGCTAAGCTCGGAGGTGCCCGAAGATATGGAATGCGAAAATCTGAATTTTGTATAAAAATTTCTGATTTGCAAAGATTTGTATGAACAATCGGCGGCAGTTCGAAGCTGACGGTGTCATTTAAGATGACCGCCTGTGGTTTATTTACTGCTGCCTGCTGACAGATAGGACAGTGATGTTCATCGTGTCCGCCTTCATCGTGTGAGTGTTCAGCAAGATGGATATACAGAAAAACATTGGCGGCGTTAAGCAAAAAGACCGCTAATGCGATAAAAACAACGATTTTTCGTGATAATTTCATCATATTATTGTTGCAACAATGTTGCATTATAACAAAAGCGGTTTTCATTACAAGAAAAAACTTTGCTGAAGCGAAGCGAAAGCCCCTGAATCTTCAGATTTTTTCCATCCTTGTAAGGGACAAAACAGAAGGGGTAATTTATGTGGTTTAAAAAAACAGTGTCATCAGTGTAATCAGCGTTTAAATAAATAGTGTTAATTCGTGGTTATTCGTGGTTAAAAAAATAAAACAAAAACCTCTGTGTTCTCTGTGAGCTCTGTGGCCAAGTTACTTGCCTATGCAAAAACGTGAAAAAATATTATCGAGAATCGCCTCGTCGATATGTTCAGTTTCTAACTTTGATAAATTCTGTAAAGCCGCCCGCAAAACAGCCGCCGCGATTTCTTCGTTGCCGTTTTGAATTTCTGTGATTGCGTTTTCAATATTTTTTACCGCATCGCTGACTGCTGCTTTATGTCTTTGCGTAAGAGCTGTTTTATCGTGCGATTCTGATGACGCCGCGGTTTGACTGATGATATTTTGCTCAATGGCATTCTTTAATTCATCAAGACCGGTTTTGTTTTTTACACTTGTCTGCAAAAATTTTTGTTTAAATATTGTTTCGAGTTTATTTTGGTTGCTTGGTAAATCGCATTTTGTCGCAAGGAATATTGTAGGGGCAGACCTATGTGCCTGCCCAGTGGGCGAACACGTAGGTTCGCCCCTACATACTATGTTTTTTATAATTTCCAAATCTTCCGCATACTCTTCTTTTGATGAATCAACACAGAAAATCAAAACATCGGAATTTTGTACAGCTCTTTTTGCCGCCTCATTTGCGAGATTTTGAAGCGTATCGTCTGATTTTGTAATAACGCCCGCGCAATCGACAAGCACGCAATCACACTTGTCAAGTTCAAGCCAGTGTTCGAGAACATCTCGTGTTGTTCCGCTCTGGTCGGAAACAATACTCCTGTTTTCGCCCAGCAGCGCATTTACAAGACTGCTCTTGCCCGCGTTTGCCGCGCCTGCGATTACGACAGTTGGTGCTTGTGAAATTTGTTCGAAAGTTATTGAGCCGCCGAGTAGTTCATTAAGGTCGGTTAGGATTTTTTCTGCGGATTCTTTTGCTTTATCTTTGCTGATGATTTCGATATCGTCTGCACTGAAATCCAAACCTGCTTCGATAAGGCTTAACAGTTCGAGAATATCTTTTCGTATTTGCGAAACTTTTTTTTCTATTGAGCCGCCGAAAAGTTTTTGTGCCGCTGCGAGCTGATATTGATTTGAGCTTTCGATGATTTCAGCGATTGCCTCGGCTCGTGACAAATCTATTTTGCCGTTGACGTAGGCTCTGTAAGTGAACTCGCCCGCAAGTGCCGCCCGACATCCGGAAGCGAGAAATTTCGCGAAGAGTTTTTCGATTATTTCATCGCATCCGCAGATGTGAATTTCTGCGGTGTCTTCGCCAGTATATGAATGCGGAGAGACGAAAGAATAAATCAGGCATTCAACTCCCAACCCGTCGAAATCTATATGAACCGGCGTAATGGTTTTTTGTTTTCTTAAATCACAGCCGGCCAATGACTTTAATAAATCAAAAGTTTTATCACCGCTGACGCGTATGATTTTCTTTATGGAAGGAGTCGCTCCGCTCGATACCGCGATAATTGTGTCATTTATGTCATACATAAGTAAAATTATACACAATTTTTAGAAAAATAAAAGTTGTTTAGCCCACAAATACGGTTTCTGCCGGATATTCATAGAGAACAGGTCTTTGTCTGCCAATCAGGAAAAAGCCTGCTGCCAAAGGTCCAATTCGTCCGATGAACATTGTTATCGTTAGTATGACTTTCCCAACAGGACTTAGGCCTGAAGTTATGCCCATAGACAAACCGGTGTTGCCCAGAGCGGAAACAATTTCAAAAAGAGTATGCAGATAAGATGTTTTTTCAGTTGCGGATAATATAATCACATCAGCGGTAATGATAAGAATAAACCAGCTAAAAACGCTGAAGGCTCTGTAAATAAGTTCAGGCACAATTCTGCGTTCGAAAATACTAATATCTGTTTTTGTATTTCGCAGATGCGACCAGAGAAATACAATAATCAGACCAAGCGTAGAAGTTTTTATTCCTCCGCCCGTACTGCCCGGCGACGCGCCGACAAACATAAGAAACATAATATACGTCAGACTCCTCGGATTCATTGCGCTGACATCAACAGAGTTAAATCCGTCAGTAGTGGATGCGGATATCGACTGAAAACTCGATAGCATAAGTTTTTCTTTGAAACTCATATCGCTCGGCCACTCCTCGGCGAAAAGAATTATAATTGTTCCCAGCAGCATTATTAAAGTTGAAACGATGATGATTAACTTTGAATGAATCGACAATCTTCGCGGCCGTTGATGTTTGACCATTTTTGAAATGTAGCTGCAAAAATCATAAAGCACGATAAAGCCAATGCCGCCGATGATGGACAAAATATCAATGGTGATATTCATAGTGATGCTTGATTTGTATTTCATCAGGCTGTCAGAAAAGAGACCGAATCCTGCCGTGCAGAAAGCGCTTATGGAATGAAAAATTCCAAGATAAATTGCGTGACTTGTTGGAAAATCTTTTTTCCAGAGCATCGCAAGAGCTATCGCTCCTGCCAACTCGAAAAAAAACGTAAATGCCAGAACAGATATAAAAAATCTTCCAAGTGTTCTGAAATCAGGCCCGGATATGGATTCCTGCGCAACAGCCTTTGCGATTATTGGCAGCCGCATTTTAAGCATGTATGCCAGCGATATGATGAATGTCATATAACCGATGCCGCCGATTTGAAATATGCACAGCAGCACGATTTGGCCGAACTTGCTGTAATAGGAGCCGATATCGACAGTTGTTAATCCTGAAGTGCTTATTCCAGACGCCGAAATAAATAATGCATCGAGAAAAGGCTGATGTTCTCCGGATGTGCTCGCAATCGGCAGCGACAGTAATATCGCGCCGATGATTGTAATCAGAGCGTACCCGGAAACGAGAATCTGAAACACGGTCAAATTCTTAAACCAGTTTTTTACAGTATTCATTTTTCCTTTCACCTTTGGGCAAAAGGTGCGCAACAAAAAACTGCCGGGTTGGCAGTTCGTTTGTAACGTTCGTGAAAGAACCTTTCAGTGAATCCGCGGATGAGCGCTTTAAAAATCACTGCTATTTCAATCGCGAAAATTACCACCCTAAAGGGTGCGCCATTGCCCTTTCAAATGCCTGCGAAGTTAGCTGACGGGCTCGGGTTTGAAAGTACCCTATCCTTTCGGAATACGCCCCAAAAAACTTGGGTCCTCCGCATTTGTGTAATTAGCACAAATCTCGGCTACAATAATATTTAATTATCTATATAATTATCTCTTGTGTTTTCGTTGTGTCAATAAAAAAACACAATTCTGATTGGCCATAATTCTACAATTTTGTATACAATTAATTCTTCATCCCGATTTATCGGGATTCAGCAATTTTGATTTTTTATATTTGATATTTAATTTTTGTTATGAGAATTTAATCGGTGGCTTTGGTTTTTTCTTTTTCAGTTTTCCGCCGAGTTTGCTTGTCGTCGCCACAAGTCCTGTCGCTTCGAGCGCTTCTTTTTCTTTAATATGTTTGCGTATTACATATTGTTCGGCGACGCCTGCAGCCGTGCTTGCCATAATATAAAGATTCAATCCCGATGGTGCGCGATACAGGAACATCAGCATCATAATCGGCATCATCCACAGCATCATTTTCTGCTGTTGAGCAGCCTGCGGATTTGCAGAAGGCGCCGTTGAAGGCGTAAGTTTTTGCTGCGCGAACATAGCGACACCCAAAAGAATAGGCAGAAGGTTAAAGCTTGTTCCGATGAATGAGCCTATGAAAGGAATATTTTCTACGGCTGATGGGAAATAAAACAGCGCGTCAGATTGCGAAAGGTCGGTAATCCAGAACGGCAGAAACGATGCGCCTCTGAATTCAATGCCGGTGTTGATTGCGCTGTAAAGCGCCACCCATATCGGCATTTGCAGGAACATCGGCAGACAGCCCAGCATTGGAGCCAGACCCTGTTCGCGATAAAGCGATGCCATCTGTTTTTGCATTTCAGCTTTGTTGTCGCCGTATTTCTTCTTAATCTCTTCGGCCATCGGCCCCAGCTTTGCCATTCTCATCATCGATACCTGGCTCTTCTTGGTAATTGGATGCAGTACCAGGCGAACTACAAGCACAAAGAAAATGATGATAATGCCATAGTTCGGAACAAAATGTTTCATCCAATCCATCGCGTCGAGAATAAAAAAGCTCAACCAGCTAAAACCGATAACGCCGCAGCACGCCTGAAAATCAATTGTGTTAATGAATCCCAGTTTCGTGTAAAGCGGCACGGAGTTGAAAAGATTTTTATCTTTCGGTCCGATGTAGATTTGATATTTATAAGTAACTTCTTTGCCTGCCTCGATTGATGCCGTTTGCGTTTCGAGTATTACGCCGATATTTTCATTGTCTTTGACATAAGCATCAGGGTCGATACTGACAGCATAACTATTCGCGGCCCAGTCGCAGTAAAGATTGTTGTCTGTCGGTACGGGACGAATAATGGAAGTAAAATATTTGTCCGACACAGACGTCCACATAAATTTATAGTCGGCGTTTTTGTGAAAGACTTTTTCTTTTCCGCCGGCCTTTATAACATTTTTTGGGCTGTTTTTTGTTACCTCAACCAGACCGTAAGGATTGACAAACCCTGTTGTCACAGTTCGCATATCTATTCTCTGGTCTTCGCGTGTAATCCCTGCCGGCCCGAACATCTCGAGTCCCGCCTTGACTTCATCTTTGCCGAGATTTGTGATGGTAACATTGCAGTCTAAAAGATAATCTTCGCTTCGCAGTGTGTAAGTTTTCGTCAGTTTTATAAATTCGTAATCGTCCTGCAGAATCACAGCGTTGAAGCTTATCGTTTCGCTTCCGTCTTTGTTTTTATTTACGCCTTCGCTGACCCAGTTGAGTTTATCTAATGGAAATGATTTTCCAATTCCCGGCAGCAGCAGTCGTTTGTTCGCCAGTGAGTTGATATTGTCAATTGACGACAAAACCGAAAACGGCTGCGGATTTTTCCGGTCGCGGTTGCTGTAGTCGCGGAATTTTGCGACGCTTATTCCCGCACCTTTGGTAGTCAGTGAAAGTTCCAGTTTATAAGGATTTTGTTCTTTGGCCGCGGTTGAGCCGAGAGTAAATGTTTTGCTTTCGCCGTTGACCGCCGTGATCTCGGCATTAACAACTCCGCTGATTGCAAGGAAGATACAAAGTACTGAAACGCTAATTAATTTTTTCATAAATCTTCAATCTTAAATCTTCAATCTTAAATTTTCAATCTTAAATTCGTTTTATCTTCCTTCGCCCAACCTGTCGGCCTCGAAGTTATCCAATTCAGGAATGTCGTAAATTTTTTTCTGTGTGGTTTTATAATCGTAATCGAGTCGAACGAAATGCACGTTGTTTTCTTCAATATAAACATAACAGGTGCGGCTGTCTTTATCTCTCGGCTGCCCGACCGAGCCGACATTTATAATTGCGCGTTCATCCGGCACAATTGGATAAACATAATCAAGCTCATCAGGCGCATAGAAATCAGGGTCATCGAGAAAAACGCCCGGCAGATGAGTATGCCCGATAAAGCAGACATGTTTTACGCGGTCGAACTGCGCCGTGATTTTCGCCGGCGTGGTATAAACATCGTCTGGGAAAAGATATTCATTGATAGGCCTTCTCGGCGAAGCGTGCACAAAATCCAGTGTTGCCGGCACACCGTCGAGATCTGCCGTCATAGTCCATCTCATTTGCTGTTTGCCCAGATAGTTCCAGCGATTATGTCTTTTTTTCACGGAATCTTCTGCCTCAAGCTGGCTTCTCGTCCAGAAGCTTGCGCGTTCTGCGCCGAGATTAAAATTCGCCGGCTCATACAGAATCGCGTAGTCGTGGTTGCCCATCACACAAGCCTGTGTCTTTTGGATAACCAAATCGAGACAATCCTTGGGATTCGGCCCATAGCCGACGATATCGCCCAGGCAGTAAATCTTTTTGATACCGCGTTGTTCGATATCCGCAAGAACTGTCGTCAGTGCTTCGAGATTCGAGTGTATATCGCTGATAATAGCAAACATATTTTATCCTGTTTTTTTTGACTATTTGAAGAATGGCAACTTATACCAGAAATGGACTTTAATTACCAGCCTCAATTTGTGATGGGGGAAACAGACGCTCATTGTCGTAAAAGCGTCGGGATTGGGGATACTATGCTTTCTGCAAAGCACAACGTTCAATGTGCAAACAAATCTTCAATCTTCTATCTTCAATTTTCAATCTAAAATCACTCTTCTTCTCGTATGCCGCAAAGCCAGTTGTCGGAAAAGATTCTTAAATCGTTGAAATCTACCGGCCCGCTGCCGTCGATATCCGAGCCGAGCAGACAACTGCAGTTGGGGTCGTAGGTTGCGCTATTACAGTCATACTGCCAGTCGTTGGCCAATCGGTTAAAATCGCTGAAATCGACGGTGCCATCGCAGTTAAAATCGCCTTTTTCCGGCGGAGGATTTTCTTCGTTATATTTGCACAAAACAATACTGTCCACAAGCAGATAAGATTCCAACTGCTTATCGTTCTTATCGCTGACGAACAGGACTAAATTATAATCGCCGGCCTCTGCCGCGCTGAAGGTATATTCGAATTTTGTCCATCCCTCAAAAGAGCCGTAATCGCCCAGCAGGGCAATATCTGCAAATGCCACCATTATAGTTGAAAGGTTTGAATCGTAGAGGGGAACTAATTTAATTTCAGCCCAATCGTTATAATTCAGGTAATCGCACGCGCCGAAGAAATAGACGCCGATTAATTTATCGCCTTCGCTTATTGATATTTGCCGCCAGGCCTTACTGTATTCAATGTCGGAATTACCGGAACTTAACACCAGAAGATTTTCGCCTTTAAATGCCCGAAAGTTTGAATCAAGATCTATCAGCCATCGGTTTTTGGTACCGGGGAAATTATCAGGCCAAAATCCGTTTACAACGGTTACAACATTTAAAGTACTCCAGTCGTTGGGGTCATTATAACCTGTGGATTCGTTGTGAACGAATCGCTCGAAACTGCCGTTATTAGGCTCCCCTACAGCCTGACAAACCCACAGAGCACACAATACAACAACCATGTGCAAATATGTTGTTTTTATACAATTCATATTTCTGAAACACGTATAAACTTTCAGGCTGCTCAATACTATTATATGGATTCAAACAAACAAAATCAAACAAATACTCCAAAAACCGCTAAAACAAGATAAATAATAATCAGTTATATTGGTATTATCTTGCTTTTTCTGTTACTATAGTGATAGACGAATACTCACGGTAACAAATTGCGGATTTTTTTACTTTAAAATATTTGAATTTTTCCGCATTTTCGTATATTAAGGATGTTTATGGTTGATAAAACTTACAAAATATTTTTCAGTGCAGCCGAGCCCAGCGGCGACAGGCTCTGCGCAAAACTGATTACCGCTTTAAAGCAGACCGGCCATAGTTTTGAATTTTCCGGTTTCGGCGGCCACAATATGGCCGATGCCGGCTGTTCAATCATACTTAATACAACCGAAAGAGCCGCGATGACATACAAAGCCTTCGGCCAGATTTTATTTTTCTACAAGGCCGTCAAAAAGGCTCAAAAATTTTTCAGCGATTCCAAACCGGATTTAGTCGTTGTTTGTGATTCGCCGAGCTTTAATTTTCACATCGCCAAAGCCGCCAAAGCGCAAGGCATAAAAACATTTTTCTACGTTGCGCCGCAGCTTTGGGCATGGGCTGCCTGGCGAATCAAGAAATTGAAAAATCTTTGCACTGCCGGCATGGCTGCGATTCTGCCATTCGAGCCGGACTGGTTCGCAAAGCAGGGTATGGAATGTAAGTTCGTCGGCAATCCTCTGCTGGAGGATATTGATTCAAATTCCGTCGGCGTGAAAAGCTATAGTAATTTCGCAATCACCACCGCACGAATCGCATTAATGCCCGGCTCGCGCGAAGCGGAAATTAATTCGCTCTGGCCTGCGATGCAGCAAATCGCGCGAACATTAAAAGCTCGCCACCCCGCGATAAAAGTTACCGTCGTCGCCGCGAATGAAACGATTGCGAATCGTCTCCGCGCAACCGAAGTTCGTTCTCTCCGCTGCACATATTCAGTCGATAGCGTTTTTGATACGGCGAAAAAAGTTGATTTCACATTTGTCGCCAGCGGTTCTGCAACGCTTCAGGTCGCCGCCGCCGCGTGTCCTATGATTATCATGTACCAGTCGAGCAAGCTGCTGTGGAATCTTGTCGGCAAGAGGTTGGTGAAAACAAAATATCTTTCGCTGGTAAATATTTTATCGCAGAAAGAATTGGTTCCGGAGTTTATGCCGTACTTTGAATCGCCCGCTCTGATTGCAAATACAGCAGATTCGCTTTTGAACAATCCGAAGAAACTTACGGATTTAAGTTTCGAACTTGCCGAACTTACAAAAACGCTCACCGGCCTGAACGCTTCGCAAAACGTCGCGCAAATGATTATCGAAAAATTAATCCCGCAAAGTTAATACAAAACTCCATCGCTTAGCCCCGTCAACACTTTGACGGGGTTCGTTTTAATCTAAATTGTCCAACACGTCTGAATCGTCCGCCCTGCCTGAAAAAAAATGTGCTGCCGCCGAAACTGTGATGCGTCATTCCCGTGAAAACGGTTACAACCCCTGTGGGGGAATCTATACCGTATTGCCGCCCAAATCATTCTCTGTCATTCTGAACTAATTTTTTCTTTCACCACGAAGGCACGAAGTTACTTTGCTTTAAGACGTGTTCTAACGAACACTTTATAATTTTTAAAATAATCACTGTGTAAACAAGCTTCCTCCGTGCTTATCTTTTTGAAATTATATTGCTTCGCAATTTTGCCTTAAAGCAAACATAAGATTCGCCAGGTTTATTTTTCCAGCCCGATAAATTTGTAGAATGTGTTTAAATGCAATGTTGCATAAAGCCATTCAGCATAACAAGCCGCAACTATTGCTATGGGAATGGAAAGCGGAATAAGCATCAGCATCCCATATCGAATAAAATCTTTGTCGCCTTTGGTCATTCTTGAAAATCTGCGGCACATTACTATGAAATTCCCTGCCAAATGTCCACCGAATACGGAAAACGTAAAATGAAAGCATTGTCCGCCATCCATTATCATTGAAGCGAGCAGCAGCAATACGAAGTCGATAATAATTCCTGTTATTACTGCTTCCCTCAAACTAATTGTTTTCTCGGATTTAGTATTGTTGCTTTCCTTGCCTTTAATTAAATCTGTAAAATCCCAGTTCTTTTTTGAAACATACTTGTCAAAACATTTTTCGCAAACACATTGTTCGTCTTTTGTTCTGATATAATATGCAGAAGAATGACATTCGTGATCACAAATAGTTTCCCAGCAGATGCCGCAATGTTCGTGATCCCATGCCCCTTTAACGATTTCCCATGACTTATCATTTGCTTCCGGTTTAAATGATGGATGACTGATTGTAAGCCGGCCTGTTTTTTTATCTCTCTGACCGTAGGCGTCTTGTGTTTTGAATTGCGTCTTAACCCATTCGCCGTCTTCAAGGACAAGTTTTGCCCTCTCGCCCCAATAGCTTTCAATACAGTCATATTCTTTGCCTGTCTCTAATGTCGAAGAATCGTCAGATTCGTCCGGCAAAAAAGTTCCTCTGTTTTTTTCTGCTTGATTATTGAATTCAAACTTACCATAAATTAATTCTTTAGGTGTGGTGAATATAAACGCATATCCATCAATACTGGATTCTGCCGAATTTAATTCAACGGCAAAAAGTTTCTTGTCATTATCAAGCACACTAACAATTTTGACTTTCGGCAATTTTTTTAAATCTATTCCCATTTGATTTCACATACCTTGTTTAGCGGCCGCCGGCACGGCGGCCAGTATCCGAACCGTCCAACAAGTCAGAATCGTCAGACCTGTCCGAAAAAAAACTTTCCCGCAGAAATATCGAATCCGCATCGCTTAGCCACGCCATCACTATGGCGTGGTTTGTAAAACAAGTTTTACTTTTTTATATTCGGCTTATTTACTTCTTTTTTATCCTGCAATCTATAATCATCCGCAGAATTTGTAAATTTTATATCTGCCTCGGTAATGAGTTTTTGATTATAATTATTTACCGCGATTTCTTGTAATTCATTAGATACATACTCCCGCAATCTATCTTTCACTTCATCATACTTTTGAGTATAGCCTTCTTTCTTACTGATCAATTTAAAAATGGTAAAATATGTTTCCCCATCATAATCTTTACAGGTGATAACATTACTAACTTGGCCTGGTTTTAAGGATAAAAGAACATCCTTTGTTTCCGGACTTAATTCCACATCTCTCTTCGTTCTTACAAAATTCTTGCTGATTAATTGGTTTGGATCATGTGGTTTAATCCTATGCTTAGCCAGCATCCTTCGTGCAATGGCCTCAGCTTCTGGAATGTACATTTCATTAAAGTCTGCTCCATTATGAATTTTTTCTAAAACGCTTTCAGCCCTCTCTTTGCACTTAAGTTTTGTAAAATTTGGGTCATTGCTTTCTTTGTCAGGCACAAAACATATTGGTATGTAACTGTATTTTGTTTCGATTTGGAAATTACGAATGTTATCCTCATAGTATTTTTTCATCTGTTCTTCTGTAGGATTAATATTTTTTGTACATTCTTTTGTAAGCAATTTTACATAAAGCATACCTGCTCGTGTATGTCTTTCGAGTTCTTCAAAATCACCTTTGTAGTCTTTATTTTTTTTAAGTTCTTCATACGGTCCTTCTTCTGATTTGCTGATCTGAAATTGAACCTCATCGTTATCGACCAACAAAAAGTTTTTTCTCCCTTTCTGAAGAACGACTTCCGTAAAAATCATGTCTGATATCACATCTTTTCTTATGTCCTGAAGGGCTGAAGATGATTTTTGTTTTACTGCTTCTTCGTATCGGTGTTTTGCGATTTTGACTAATGTATCTTCATATATTTTCGCACCGTTTACGGTTGCAGCTACGGGGCGTGATTCTTTTTTTGTTTCTCCGAACAAAAATGCAAATGCACTGGTGTTGATAATGAGGATTGATAAGAAAACTATGTCGATGAATTTTCGCATTGATAATCTCCTAAAGTCTATTTTTTGAAAGCTTTAAATTTCCACAACTATTAGTTATTCATCGAAGCGTAGCGGAGATCCCCGAACGGGGACGAATTAACTCTTCACTGAATTTCGATTCTATCCTTTCTGTTTCCACATACAATAAAAATTTAAAATCAAATAGCCGTGCAAATCCTGTGTTAATCCGTGTCTTAAAAATAATTTAAAATTTTAGTATCTCTGTGTCCTTCTTTTCGGAGCCTGCCCCCGCGCAGGCGGAGGTGATGAAAGTAAAATCCGCGAAATCCGCAGTTAAAAAAAGTGCAAGTTTTACGAGCACCGATTTTCAACTTTTACGATTTTTGATGATTTTACTTCATTTCATTACACATTTAGTTTAATTCACTGCGTTTTACTGTGATCTAATGATTTTTTTTGTTTGCGAAACTTGTCGAAGCTTGCGAAGATCCCGCAAAGCGGGACAACTTGCGCGATCTTGCGACAGAAATGCGCAATTTCTATTGGCTGCTGGTTACTGACTACTATTAGTAGTATGTTTGAAATTTTGCGCAAGCGAAAACTTGCGCTGATTTTGTGGAAATTGGATTTTTGAATGTTTTTGAACGGATTTTGAGCCTAAATTTTGGAAAATGTCCCAAACGTGCGCATCTTTGATAGTGTTTTTGATGAAAAATGGAAAAATTGCAAAAAACGATAATCTCTTGTATGCCAGATAGTTAGAAAGATTTTAGATTAAAACTTGCGCATTCTTATTTTATGCTAAATCGGTCATAAGTGCTTATTTTATGTCAGGCTCGACACTTGGTTACTTGCGAAATTTTGACGTGTTTGCTTGACTTTCGTATAGCATTAAGACTACAATAGTTTTTAGAAAAATTTCAGCGAAGCTTGTCCTCGCGAAGGCGGGGGATCAGCGATAAAAAAAATCTCTATGATCTCTGCTGAAGCGAAGCGAAAGCCCCTGAATCTTCAGGATTTTGTTGCCTCGAAAATAAAATCAGAAGGGGTGAACTCTGTGGCTAACATAAAAAATGAGAAAAATTGAAAATCCTGTTTTGTCGCAACTCTTTATGGAGACGAGTTTTGTGCCGCGTGCCCAGCAGATAAAACAGCTCGCTGCCGCTGAATCGCTCTATAAAATTCTTTCCCCGGAACAGGAATATCCTTACGAATTTATCTGTTTCAAAATCACAGGCTACCGGCCGAAAAATTCCGCCTCTACGGTTCCAATTTCCGGCGGCGAATTATTAAAAAGCCTGCCGAAATACATTCATAAAGCAAGTGCCCGACTGCGGTTGCGCACTGACCAGGAAAGCGAAAAAATCTACACCCTCAAGGAATTGGCCGAGCATTTGAACGTTTCAATCAGAACGCTCGAACGCTGGCAGACCAAAGGTTTGATTGGCCGAAGGTATGTTTTTCCGGACAATGTTTTGAAAACGGGTTTTTCGCAAACCTTTGTGGATGAATTTGTTACGGCAAATAAATCGCTTGTTGAGTCAGCCGCCAGTTACAGTACGATTGATTTAAAACTCAAAGGCGAGATATTGAAATATGTCGCGCAACTGTCGGGTCAGCAGGAGCTTAGCAAGACTGCGATAATGAAAAAAGCCGCCGAGCAGTTTGGACGGGCAGTTGAAACGGTTCGGCTGTTGGTTGTTGAGTATGAAAAGCGTCAGAAGAAACCGATATTTTTAAACCGCCGAACGCAAATTGAGTCGGCCGATGCGGCGGAAATTTTCAAGCTGTATCAGGCGGGCGAAAACGTGGAAAAAATTGCCGCAAAGTACTGCCACAGCAGCAGTTCCATTTATCGTGTTATTACGCAAAGACGGGTGCGGAAACTGCTTGGCACAAAGATAGATTACATTCCGAGCGATGAATTTGTGCAGGCGGACGCGGAGGAAAAAATCCTTTCTGATTTGCCGTCGATTCGCCGAACGCCGAGGAAAATTTTGCAGAATGCTTCGGCTAAAATCAGCCACAATGATTGGCAGCGGTTTATTGAGGCGGTAACGAAGATTCCTATGCTCAATCGTGAGCAGGAGTTACAACTTTTTCGGCGGTATAATTTTTTGAAGTATCTGGCGGCGGAAAAGATGAAAGGAATAAACTTACATAGTTTTTGCGGCAAGGCGGCGTACCAGGCACAGGAATTTTTGGATGAGGCGAACCGGCTGAAGAATCTGATTATCGAAGCGAATTTGAAACTTGTTGTTCGCATTGCCGGTCGGCACAGCGGTGCGAATTTGGGCGATTTGGTAAGCGAAGGCAATATCGCGATGATGCGTGCGGTTGAGAAATTCGATTACACAAAAGGTTTCCGGTTCAGCACTTACGCATCGTGGGTTATCAGCAGGGCGTTCGCAAGATATTTGCCCGCCGAGCAGGCGATGATGGGGGCGGAACTGCCGGAAGAGGAATTTCAAATCGCGGCTGTTGAAAACGCCGGCAGCGATGATATTGATAATGCGCATCGGAGTTTGATGCAGGCGATTGAACAGAATTTGAACGAGCGTGAGCAGCACGTAATTCGTTATCACTTCGGGCTTTCCGGCACGATGGTGAAAAAAGAATTTAAAACTTTGAAGCAAATCGGCGAGGATTTAAAAATTACAAAAGAGCGCGTCCGCCAAATTGAACTTGAGGCGCTAAGCAAATTGCGCCAAACTTTAAGCCCGGAAGAGTTTGAGCTTTTGACACGATAATCGCAGATTTTAAAACCAACCAATGTTTGACAAGCAGAATCATTTCGCTAAACTGTCGCAGATGAATAATGAAACAGAACGAAATTTGGGGCCGCAACCGATTATTGAGTTGATGGCAAAACATAATTTGAAGCCGCACGACCTTGTCGTCGCCGCTCCGGAACAGCAGCTGACGCATAAAATGGTCTCCCGAGCCTGCAAAGGGCGGAAACTTACCGAAAAAACAAGAGTCAAGGTTCTACGCGCGATTAATCTTGCCGCAAAGCAAAACTACGCGATGAAAGAACTTTTTAATTATTAGAATTTTTTATTTAGAACCCCCAGAATGAATCTGGGGGCTAACGGTTTTTCCCGGTTTGTAAATGTTTGACCGCCAGGGGGTTATCAGGTAAAGTGAGGGGATGATTAAGAATCTAAAATCAAAGTTAATAGTGCTTGACGGGCCGGATGGATGCGGCAAAAGCTCGCAAAGGGATTTGCTTGCCCAATTCCTTGTCAATAATAAGGTTAAAGTCGCCTGCTTTCGAGACCCAGGCTCCACGGCAACCGGCGAAAAAATCAGGAATATCCTCCTCGACCCTGCCAATCATATCTCCGACCGTACCGAGTTACTCCTATATATGGCAAGCAGGGCACAACTCTGGGATGAATGTATTGCGCCTGCCCTGAAAAAGAAAAACTGCGTGCTTTTAGACCGCTGGGTTTCCAGCACCTGCGCTTATCAGGGTTTTGCGGGTGGTGTCGGTATCCAAACCGTAATAGATATCGCTGAAAATTCGCTCGAACGAGTTTGGCCGGATTTGACAATCATTCTCGATGTTGACCTCAAAACATCCAAGCAGCGAATGAACCGCAGCCTTGACAGGATGGAACAGAAGAAACAAGACTATCAGAAAAAAGTTCGAAACGGATTTCTGAAATTAGCGAAAACGCACAAGAATATCGTTGTTGTCGATGCAACAAAAGATATTCAAACTGTTCATAAACAAATAGTTAAGACCATTTCATCATTCTTTAAAATTTAATGAATCTTTCCGATATATTTTGCCAGGGTAAGGCGGTTAGCTCGTTACGACGGGCGTTTGAAACCGGCAGGCTGGCGCACGCATATATCTTCGACGGAAATGACGGTATCGGAAAATTCACAACTGCAAAAGCATTTGCGAAGTTATTATTATGCCAAAAGCCGGACAATACCCCCTGCACAGGTCAGGGGGCTAACGATATAGATTCGTGCGGGGAATGCGAATCGTGCAGAATGCTCGATGCGGACAATCATCCGGATTTCCATCATATATATAAGGAGCTGGTTCAGTTCAGCAGCGATGCGCAAAATCGAAAAAAACAACCGATTGATTTGCCGATAGATGTTATTCGTGAGTTTCTTATCGAAAAGATGCAGATTAAGCCAAGTTTATCGGCTTCCAAAGTGTACGTTATCAGCGAATCGGAAAAATTAAATATCGCAAGTCAAAACGCGCTTCTGAAAATTTTGGAAGAGCCGCCGAACAAAAGCTTCATCATTCTACTGTGCAGCAAACTTGATAATTTACTTCCAACAACGAAGTCGCGGAGTCAGATTGTGCATTTCGGGCCTTTGAGCGAAGAGAAAATCATCGAAAAACTGCCGGACATCAATAAAACCGAAGCGAAATATTTCGCACGGCTAACGAACGGCAGTATCGGTCAGGCGGCGGTTTTGACTAAACTTGAGCCTTCGTTTTACACATTGAAAAAAGAGTTCATCAATAAATTCAGTCGATTTCAGCTTGCCGATGCAGTGGATTTCGCGCAGTGGATAAATACGCAGGCTGGTGCGATTACCGAATCCTGGCTGAAGATGAAAGCCGGTTCGAGCAAGGCTGATTTGGGCAGGATGGCTAAAAAACTCTTCGTTTCAGTACTGATATCAGCGTTGACCGATGCGATGAAGGTTTCTTTGGGCGGCGAAGATAAGCTGACTAACTTCGACCAGCTTACGGATATAAAAGTCATAAATCAGAGGTTCGGGCAGGTGGGATGTGCGGATTTGGTTGAAATTTGCTATGAAAGCGTTCGGTTTATCGATGCTTCCGTTAATGAAAAACTGGTTTTTGAGCTTATGTTGCTGAATTGCACAAATTATGATATAATAAAAGTTTAGATTTTTTTGGCCGCCGTACCGGCGTCCGCTAAACAAACAAAATTTATCCTTTTTAAGGTTATTATGAGCGATACGATAGATCCTAAAAATAAACCGACACATCATCCGGTCGAGAAGAAAATGCTTGTTCGCTACGGCAAGATGGGCACAACTGGCTGGTTTACGCACGAGGAAAAAAATATGCTCAAGGCGTCCAGCAAGGTTATGATAAAAACCGAGCGCGGCCTTGAAATCGGTGAAGTTGTCGGGCGGTTCTGCTATAAATCATGCGCGTTTAAGAAAACCGAAGAAGCGGTTGTCGAATATTACGGCGTGCCGCAGGCTGAATGTCCGGTGACGACCGGCGGGAAATTCGTTCGCTACGCGACCGAGCAGGACTTGAGCGAAGAACATCACATCGCAATCGGCGCCAAAGAAGAGCTTAAGCGATGCAAGCAAATCATAGCCGAGCTGAATCTGCCGATGAAACTTGTGGATATCGAACATATCTTCGGCGGCGAAAGGATTATTTTCTATTTCACCTCGGAAACCAGAATCGATTTTCGCGAGCTTGTAAAAAGATTAGCGAAAGAATTTCAGACTCGAATCGAAATGCGGCAGGTCGGTTCGCGCGACGCGGCGAAAATCGCGGCGGATATCGAAGTTTGCGGACAGCCGTGCTGCTGTCAGAGATTTTTGAAAATTCTCAAGCCTGTAAATATGAAAATGGCGAAACTGCAAAAGGCAACGCTTGACCCATCGAAAATTTCCGGCTACTGCGGAAGATTGAAATGCTGTCTGCGATACGAAGACCATACATATCGGGACCTGTCAAAACGGCTGCCGAGAAGAAAAGCTCGCGTGAAAACTTCACAGGGCGAAGGAATCGTAATCGATGCGCAGGTTCTGACGCAGCTTATTTCCATCAGGGGTGATGACGGAACAATTTTTGCCGTGCCGGTTGAAGAGGTTCAAATCGTTCAGCAGCCGAGCGGCAGGCCGGAGCCGGAACACGATGATATCGAAGTCGATTCCGAAGAATCAAATGAACAATCTGACAATCAGGATGGAAAACAATAAATGAGCAGGAAAATTGTTGTTACTTCAGCGCTGCCTTATGCCAACGGGCCGATTCATATTGGGCACCTTGTTGAATATTTGCAGACGGATATCTGGGTGCGGTTTCAAAAAGAGAATGGGAATAAATGCCTTTACTTCTGCGCGGACGACACACACGGCACGCCGATAATGATTAGCGCACGCAAAGAAGGCATTGCGCCGGAGGAAATGATAAAAAGAATTTACGCCGAACACACACGCGACTTTGCGGGTTTTCATATTCAGTTCGATAATTATTATTCAACACATTCTGACGAGAACAAACAGCTAAGCGCAGGAATATTTCAAAAGCTGTCTGAAAAAGGTTCGATTGTCAAAGGTGAAATTGAGCAGGCGTATTGCGAAAAGTGCAGTATGTTTTTGCCGGACAGATTCATTCGCGGTACATGTCCGAAATGCAAATCTGAAAATCAATACGGCGATTCGTGCGATAGCTGCGGAGCGACATATCAGCCGACAGACTTGATTAATCCCGTCTGTTCGCAGTGCGGAACGAAACCGGTTATAAGAAAAAGCGTTCATTATTTCTTCAGGCTGGCGGATTATCAGAAGCAGCTTAAAGATTTAATGGCCGCCGGTTATACAGGCAAAAGCGTCGCAAACAAGCTCGATGAGTGGTTTTCGGCGGGTTTGAAAGATTGGGATATTTCACGCGACGGGCCGTATTTCGGTTTTAAAATTCCGGGCGAAGAAAATAAATTTTTCTACGTCTGGCTCGATGCGCCGATTGGTTATATGGCAAGCTGCAAAAATTACTGTAGTAAAAACGGTCTCGATTTCAACGAAGTATGGAATGGCAAAGACTGGGAGCTTTATCACTTCATCGGTAAAGACATTATGTATTTTCACGCGCTGTTCTGGCCGGCGATGCTGATGGGCAGCGGTTTCAAAGTTGCTAACAGGCTTTTCGTTCACGGATTCCTGACGGTCAACGGCGTAAAGATGAGCAAATCGAAAGGCACGTTTATTAAGGCCGCTACTTACGCAAAACATCTTGACCCTGAATATCTGCGATACTATTACGCGAGTAAATTGACCGACGGCGTTGACGACATTGATTTGAATCTTGAGGATTTTGTCGCGAAGGTAAATTCCGACCTTGTTGGGAAACTGGCCAATCTTGCGAGCAGGTCTGTTCCGATGCTTGGTAAAATCGACGGAATGCTCGGCAGTGTTGACGCGACCGGCAAAGAATTAATTAATCAGCTTGTCACGGCAAAGCAGCAGATTATTGACTGCTATGAAAAATTAGATTACGCTTCGGTTATCAGACAAATCACGGCACTTGCCGATATCGCGAATAGATATGTCGAAGTAAATCAGCCGTGGGCGACGCTAAAGACAGACGCTGAAAAGACGCGCACAACGCTGACTGTGATTTTGAACGCAGTGAAAGTTTTGGCGATTTATCTCAAGCCTGTGCTGCCGGTGTTTGTTGAAAAGATTGAAAAAATTCTCGGCATTGAGGCGATGACGTTCGCTGATGTCGAGACATTGTTGGAAAATAAAAAGATTAACGAATACATCAGACTCGCAGAACGAGTCGAGAAACAGAAAGTTGACGCTATGATAGAAGAAAGCAAAAACGAGTCAGTACAGCAACCTGCTGCGCCTGCGGTTCCGGTAACAACTCTTGATGAACCATTGGAAGCGGAATGCACGATTGACGATTTCAAGAAAATCGATTTGCGTGTAGCGAAAGTTGTCAAAGCAGAAAAGGTCGAAGGCGCGGATAAACTGCTGCATTTAGAACTTGATATCGGCGGCATAACAAAAAATGTTTTCGCGGGTATCTCGAAGGCTTATGAGCCGGAAAAACTTGTCGGCAGATTAGTAATTTGCGTTGCGAATTTGCAGCCTCGCAAAATGAAGTTCGGCGTTTCCGAAGGTATGGTTTGTGCGGCAGGGCCGGGTGGCGCTGAAGTGTTTATGCTCGGCGTTGACAGCGGTGCAAAATCCGGACAGAGAGTCCATTAGCCACAGAGCTCACAGAGACCACAGAGGTATTACTTTTTGGCCACAGAGAACACAGAGTTCACAGAGGTAAAATTGGCATGAGTGATGAACTGACAGCAAAAATAATTGGTGCTGCAATTGAAGTGCACGAAATACTTGGGCCGGGATTGCTCGAATCCATTTATGAAGAAGCTTTGTGTCATGAGTTTACTCTGAATAACATCAAATTTCAACGGCAAGTTGATTGTGATATCGTCTATAAAGAGAAAACGATAAAAGGACAGAAACTTGATTTACTTGTTGAAAATGAAGTAGTGATAGAATTAAAATCTTTGTCAAAAATGCCGGAAGTTGCATTGGCTCAAACACTTTCTTATCTAAAAGCCACAAACTTGAAACGAGGCCTGATAATCAACTTTGGCGAAAAAAGATTAGTCAATGGAATTAAAAGGGTTTCTTTATGATAGCCACCGAGACTAAAACTTTTTTAGCCACAGAGCTCACAGAGAACACAGAGAGAAAAAATGGAATTGCGAAATGATCTAAAAATAAGTTATATTGAAGCAATTGAACAACATCGGCGATGGCTTCAGCATTTTGATAAACAACGTTTGGGAAAATGGGAGAATTTGCTCAACGCCGATCCAGAAGCAGCTATTTGCGAAGCAGAGACTGTAGAGCTTCTGCTAAATTACGATGTTGAAGTGCAACCTTATGAAAATTTATCTAAGGGTGGCCCAGATTTTCTTTGTACGAAAAAAGGCAGAAATTTTTATGTTGAAGTTACTTGTATAACAATAGATATCGCAACTAAAAAGAGTGCTTTACCCCCGTCATATCCTGCACAGCCCAGTCCTCAATATTATAGGTTTTTAACTAACCATATTCTTGGTGAACTCTGTAATAAAACACGGCAGTGTTCTGAATTAGGACAACCATGTATAATTGCAATAGCAACTTTGCATCATAGAGCTGGAGCGTGTTGTTTTAGAAAATCTGCATGCGAGGATATTTTGACGGGGACTTCTCAAGCAACAGTGGATATCAATGTTAAAGAAGGCCGTGCGGAAGGCGAACCATATTTAACTACGGAACTGCGAGATTCGGCATTTATTCGTTTCGCAAAGACAGCAGATGGAACTATAGAATATGCTCGTAATCCTATTTCGGCATTATTACTATGTGCTTTTGGTCAGTATCCTATTATGGTAAATGGGGTACTTCATCCTAATTCAAATTATCCATTTGATAGAGAAATGCTTCTTGGAATAGAATTTTGCATGTTAGAATCTGGTTGCGAAAAAAACAGGCATTTAAAAGTTAAATGGATTTAAAACATATATATAATAATATAATAAATAAAATCTCTGTGGTCTCTGTGTTCTCTGTGGCTAAAAATAAAAGTTAAAAACTCTGTGGCAGGAAAGATATGAAGAAAAGTATTCAGGAAATCGCAAAAATTGACGGGCGGTATTCGTTGCGGGCGTTTCAGTTCATACATGAAGGGCTGGAATACACGGTGAAGAAATTCCACGGCGTTGACAAACCCGATGATGAACTGCATCATATTTCCGGCAGGCAACTCTGCGAAGGGCTTGCGGATTTGGCGTCCGACAAATGGGGCAGGATGGCGAAAGTTACACTCAATCAGCTTGGTATCAAATCAACAAACGATTTTGGAAATATCGTTTACCTGATGGTCGAAAATAAATGGATGCACGCGCGGCCGGAAGATTCAATTGAAGAATTTCATTGCGTTTACGACTTCGAAGAAGTTTTTGAGAAGAATTATAGATTTAGAACGTAACTTTTAGCCCCCTCTGATTTTTGCTTTCAAGGTTGCAAAAATCCTGAAAATTCGGGGGTCTCCGCTTTGCTCCGACCACCAAGACATCCCCTCTAATTTTTCTTTTCAAGGTAGAAAAATTCAGAAGAATCGGGGACTACGCAAAAGGCACGAATAGTTTTTAGTCTTTAATTCATAATTTAAATTTGCGAAACGTTTTATTCGGCGGCGATGTTCTGATTGATTTCGATATCACAGAAACAATCCGGCGCGAGCTTTTTCAGAGTTCTCAAAATTTCTGTGCATGCGATTCTGATTTCCCATTGAGCTTTCTGGCTTGTTCTGATTTTTATGATGTGCCGCCATTCGCGGAAATTCGCGGTAACGACGATTTCACTTGTGCAGGCGTTCGGTAAAACAAATCTTGCATCCTCCCGCTTCAAACCTTTATCACGCCATTTTTTGTACATCAGGCGGATTGTTTCCATATCGTTTTCAAATTCTTTGATATGTTCTTTCGGCAGAGTTTCGGGAATTACAAAATGAAAATTTTCCTCATCGACGTATCTTTGCGATTGCTGTGAGACGCTCATCAATCTATGACGGACGAGCTGGTGCGTCATCGCACGTGAACAATTTTCGATGCGGAAAGTTGCGCACGCGTGTTCCAGCGGTGAGTCGTGTCCCATTTTAATCAATCGCTGAATAAAATCGCTTGCGGAGTTTGCTCCGATTTTTTCAAAACTTAAATAACACGTTCTGCCCGCCTCCTCGATGAGCTTTTGAGGTTCAGGAGTAATTGAAAGCAATGTAACTTTTATTGGATTGTTCATAAAAATATTAACCACGAATTAAAACGAATAGACACAAATATTTTTAATTTTAAATTTTATCGATTTCGATTTTGCCGGCACAGGCAAGAGCCATATTCACATTTCCAAACGGTGCGCTAATCGCGTATCCGGCGACGACATCCTTAATCTTATCCATCAATTCCATCGCAATCTGCACGCCGGTGCGTTTGCCATCCTGCTGGTCTTTTGTTTTACTCATACGCTGCAAAATTTCAGGCGGTACGACAACGCCGGGCACTTCGTTGGCCATAAACTCTGCGTTCTTGTAACTTGTGAACGGCCAAATACCGGCGATTACTGGAATCTTACAATCTTTTGTAAGTTCAAGGAACTTAAATAAACTTTTTTCATCGAAGACCGGTTGCGTTATAGAAAATTCTGCGCCTGCCTCGACTTTCTTTTTGTAACGTTCTACTTCTCTATCCAAATCCGACGAGACGGGATTTGCGCCGACGCCGATAACGAGAGCTGTTTGTGTCGGCAAATTATTGCCCGCGATATCAACGCCGCGGTTCAACTGGCTCACGACTCTTGTCAGCGCAATCGAATCTAAATCGAAAACGGCTGTCGCGTCGGGATACTCGCCGAGTTTTGGCGGGTCGCCGGTGATTATCAAAACATTTTTCAAATCCACGGCCTGTATACCAAGCAAATCCGACTGCATCGCGATAATATTTCGGTCGCGGCAGCAGAAATGCAGAATCGTTTCAATGTTCTCGCAAAGCTGGCGGACTTTTATCGCTGTAATCATCGCGCTCAATCTGGAGCTTGCTCGCGGGCCGTCAGGAATATTCACTGCATCAATTCCAAATTTTTCGCAGAGCTTTACCTTTTCGATAAGACTCGAAACGTCCGTGCCTTTCGGCGGCGAAATTTCCACCGAATAAACTTTTTGGCCGGCAGCGAGTTTTGCTCCGAATTTTGATTTGTCTTTCAGTTCGACAGGTTTTTGCAGGATAACCTGCTTTGTCTGCGGCTTTACCTCAATTACAGTTGAACTTAAATCTGCTTTTTGCAAAGGCCGAACGGTTTTTACCATTTCCTTGATATGTTCGGGTGTTGTACCGCAACAACCGCCGATGATTCGGACGCCTTTTTCGTAAAATCGTTTGGCGTACTCGGCCATATACTCCGGCGTACACATATAAACGGTTCTGCCATCGACATTTTGCGGCAGGCCGGCGTTGGGCTGGAGAGAAAGCGGTTTTGAAGTCGCTTTCTTTAGCAGCGGCAAAACCTCAAGCATCGCGGCTGGGCCAATCGAACAATTCAGGCCGACAACGGCAACCTGCTCAAAGTCCGATGCTTTGGCAAGGGCATAATCGATTTTGTCGCCGTAAAGTGTTTCGTTGTGGTCGTTTATGACCATTTGCGCGACAATCGGCAGTTTGCAAACCTTTGTTGCGCATTCGATTGCAGTCAGTAATTCCTTGAGACTGTGGAAAGTTTCAAAGAGCAGAAAATCCGCGCCTGCGTCTGAAAGGGCGGTTATCTGGTTTGTATAAGCTGACGAGATATCCTTTTCGTTTATCAGGCCGGCCTGTGAAATTTTGATTCCGAGCGGACCGATTGAGCCGGCAACGAGGACAGATGACCCTCTGGTTGCGGACGATTGTTTTGCGATTTTTACGGCGGCGGCGTTAATCTGGGCAGTTTTTTCTGCCAAGCCGAATCTTGCCAGGTGCAGTTCGTTTGCACCATAGGTGTTAGTTTCTATAAAGTCGCTGCCTGCCGAGACATACAAATCGTGGATTTGGCCGACGAGTTTAGGATTCGTCAGATTCAGCTCCTCAAAACATGTGTTTATGAACACGCCTTTGGTATAGAGCATTGTTCCCATAGCTCCATCGCCAAAAACGACTTGTTTTTTTAATAGTTCGGTTAGGTTTTCTGTCATTATCTTCCTGAAAAGTGTAATTTTTTGATTATACACATCCCTTACGAAAGTGCAAACGCCAAGGTGTTTTAATTTTCCGTTGCAAAAATAACGATTTTTACTATACTACCCCAGTTAAATTAACCTTAAAAGGACTCGAGAATGAGTGACGAAAAAAAGAACGATTTGAAAAAAGTTAAGGAATTGATTGAACTTATGGTTGAAAAAGACCTTGTGGAGGTGGAAATAGTCGACGGCGACAGCAAAATCCATCTCAAAAGGCCTAATTCATCAATGTCAATCGCGGCTCCGGCTCCCATGCAGATGATGATGCCTGCTTCAGCTCCGGCTGTTGCGGCTCCTGCTCCTTCTGCAGGCACTCCGGCAGACGATAAACTGGCCGGCATTAAATCGCCAATCATCGGTACGTTCTATTCATCGCCAAGTCCAGATTCACCTGCTTATGTCAAAGTCGGCGACCACGTAACTGCCGATACCGTCGTTTGTATCATCGAAGCGATGAAGGTAATGAACGAAATCAAAGCGGAACTTGCCGGTACAGTCGAAAAAGTGATGATTACCAACGGCCAAACAGTTGAGTATGGTCAGGTATTGTTCAAAGTCAGACCAGATTAGTTGAAAATAAAAAATCAAAGATTAAAAATCAAAATTGCGGATTCGGCCTGAAGGCCGAGACTGTTTTATAAAAAAACTTTTTTTAATAATCTTTTGTTCCATAAAAATTATGTTTTCAAGAATACTCATAGCCAATAGAGGCGAAATAGCGTTAAGAATAATTCGCGCGTGCAAAGAACTCGGCGTCGAATCGGTAGTTGTTTATTCCGAGGCCGACAGAGGCGCATCATATATAGAACTCGCAGACCAGGCGATTTGTATCGGGCCTGCCAGTCCCGCGCAGAGCTATCTTAATATCCCGGCAATCATCAGCGCCGCTGAAGTCGCGGACGTTGACGCGATTCATCCGGGTTACGGATTTTTGGCAGAGAACGCGCACTTTGCACAGATTTGTGCAGATTGCAACATCGCGTTCATCGGGCCAAGACCTGAATCGATGCAAATGCTCGGCGATAAAGTCGCGGCAAGAGACATTGCTAAAAAAGCGAAAGTTCCTGTTGTGCCCGGTTCTGAAGGTCAAATCAAAGACGAAAACGAAGCAATCAAACTTGCGAATAAAATAGGTTATCCAGTTATTGTAAAAGCGGCAGCCGGCGGCGGCGGACGCGGAATGCGCGTCGCACATAATGATATAAGTTTGCGAAACGCTATTTCAACCGCAAAGGCTGAAGCGGAAATCGCATTTAAAAACAGCACAGTTTATCTTGAAAAATATATCATCGAGCCGAGGCACGTCGAAGTGCAGGTAATGGCTGATAAATCCGGCAACACTTTACATTTCTTCGAACGCGATTGTTCTATTCAGCGACGTCATCAGAAATTAATCGAAGAATCGCCATGTCCGGTGCTCGATAATCATACTCGTGAAGAGCTGTGCAAATCGGCGTTGCGGGTTATCAAAGAAGCTAATTATGAAAACGCAGGGACGGTGGAATTTCTGCTCGACCGCGACAAGAAATTTTATTTCATCGAAGTTAATACGCGAATTCAGGTTGAGCATCCCGTTACGGAAATGGTAACAGGCGTTGACCTGATTAAATGGCAGTTGAAAATTGCGGCAGGGCAAAATTTAACTCTCAAGCAGAAAGATATCGAACATAGAGGCGTTGCTATCGAGTGCAGAATTAATGCCGAAGACCCGGATAGAAATTTTGCGCCGTGTCCCGGAAAAGTTGACAGATTTATTCTGCCCGGCGGTATGGGCGTTCGTGTTGATACGCATCTGTTCCAGGGCGCGATGGTTTCGCCACATTACGATTCAATGGTTGCAAAGCTGATTGTTCACAGGCCGACAAGAGAAGAAGCGATAATAACGATGAAACGCGCTTTGAACGAATTCAGAATTGGGCCGATTAAAACGACAATCCCAGCGTGTTTGAAAATTCTTTCACATAACCGTTATCTGCAAAACAAAGTCGATACCAGCTTTGTTGAACAGCATTTAGCATAAAGTGTTATTTTGGCAAAGGCGGGGGCTGCTGTTTTTCAAAAAGTTTGCCCCAGTCAACCCGGCCGGTAAATTGCATTACAATAAATAATGTACAAATACACAGAATCGTTATCATAAGGCCGGTGTAGCCTTTGAAGAAAAAGCTATACGAGAAGAAAATCAGATAAACCAATTGCGTTATCGCGATTTCAACAAATGCGAATTTCAAGCCGACAACGAGCCTCATATATGAAATAACCAGAAATACCGCAACCGCCGAGCTTATCCAGAACGCACAGAGAATTGATATATGGTCAATCAAATATGCCAGCAGAAGATGAAAACTGAAAAATGCAGTACCGATAAAGAAATAATTCATTGGGTGAATGGTTATTTTTTTGACGGTGGTGAGAACAAAGAGAACAAAGAAATACAGGAACAATGAAATTGGCGCGGCAGTTGTAACTTTCGCGACCCACGGGCCGGGATTTAATTTCTCCGGCATTGTCAAACCGATTTTTACATCCGTCAGCGTCTTGTCATATTTCCATACGAGTTTCCAGCCGTTGTCAGTCGGCTCTTTAATTTCTGGTGCCATTGTGTCATCTGGAAAGTCGATGTTCTTGAAATCCGTATTTAAGGCCAAAGTAAAATTATTAATCTGTGTAACATTGTTTCCGAAATCGTAATACCATTTATCAAGTCCCTGCGATTCATAAGATATTTCAACTTCCTTTGCCTGATGTGATTCGATTTTAATTTCTTTTGTCAGACTGTTGTTGTTAAATGAAATTTCCTTTAGTTCATCACCGCCGATTGCGAATTTGAAATTGTCATAAACAGCGTTTTGTGCCGGAAGCGGGAAATCAAAATATAATGTTTTGGTCTGGTCGGCATCATTTGTAATTTTGTATTTACCTGTGAATTTGACTTTATATGTGGAATACCACAGCAATCCCTTTTGGCGGTGTTCGAGATTGAGGTTTACATTAATATCGCTGGATTCAATGGGTAGTTTGTTGGCGGAAGATGACGCAGGATTATCATTATAAAGCACAGGGGCAGACTGCAAATGCTGCGAGCCCCAAATCTTACTGATGGATTCTCGCAGTTTTCTGTCCTGCGTATGTGTTCTGTCCAATACGGTAATCGAGAGAATTATCCACGCGATAGAAGTGCAAATGAAAATGAACGTGATCGCCGCAATCCGCTTGAACATATCAATATCCTTAAAGATAGGAATAATCCACTAACAGGAGCATTATACGGCGGCAAGTTTGGGTTGTTCAAGAAAATTTATGACAGAGCTGCTTTTACCTCTTTGATAAATTTCATAACTTCTTTTGCGATAACGGCTTTATCGCTCAAATTGTCTTCGATAATTTTTACGATTCTTGAGCCGATAATTACGCCGTCAGCGCCGGCTTTTGCCAACTCAACTGCGTGCTGCGGTGTGCTTACGCCAAAACCCACGCAAACCGGCACATCAGTAATAGATTTTAATCTGCTAATCAACGGCTTAATCATGTCTGATAATGTATCTCTGCCGCCGGTAACGCCGAGCAGCGAAACGGTGTAAATAAAGCCCGTGCATTTTTCAGCGATTTTTTTCGCGCGTTCGATTTCAGTATTTGGTGTTACCATGAAAACCGTATCGAGTCCCGCTTTGCGAGAAGGTTCATAAATTTCATCAACATCGTCAATACTCAAATCTGCAATCAGCACACTGTTTGTTCCGGCTTTCGCGAAATCGGCGAAAAACTTTTCTGTGCCGTATTGGAAAATCAAATTGTAGTACATCAGCAAACCAATCGGAATATCCTTGTACGCTTTTACCTTCGCGATGAACTCTTTTGCTCTTTCGACTGTAATGCCGGCGGATAGTGCGCGAATGTTCGCTTTCTGGATTGTCGGGCCGTCGGCAATTGGGTCTGAAAACGCGATGCCAAGCTCAAGCACATCTGCACCTGCGTCAATGGCCGCTTTTACAATTTCCAAACTTGTATCAAAATCCGGATCACCAATAACAAAAAATGGTATCAAGGCCGGATGTTTTAATTCAGTAAAAACCTGTTTGTACGTTCTCATAACAAATCCTTGCCACAGAGTTTTAATTTTTATTTTTAGCCACAAAGCTCACCCCTTCTGATTTTGTTTTCAAGGTAACAAAATCCTGAAGATACAGGGGCTTCCGCTCCGCTTCAGCAGAGACCACAGAGAATTTATTTAATTTTATTTCTTTCTACTATGTCAACGTCTTTGTCGCCGCGACCGGAAAGATTTACGACGACAGTTGTGTCTTTCGGCAGTTTGCCTTTCTGATTATAAACCCACGCTAATGAATGTGAGCTTTCTAATGCCGGCAAAATTCCTTCACACTTTGTGAAAATATCAAAAATTTTCAAAACATCTTCATCTTTCATAGCGACATAATTTGCTCTGCCGGTATCTTTCAAGTAACAATGTTCGGGACCTACGCCGGGGTAATCCAATCCCGCGGAAACCGATTCGGTGTCGAGAATCTGGCCTTCCTTGTTTTGCATCAGATACATTTTCGTTCCGTGCAGAATGCCGACATTGCCTGCGTTGAGCGGTGCGGCGTGTTTGCCGGTTTCGATGCCTTTGCCTGCGGGTTCGACGCCGACGAGTTTTACTTTTTTATCTTCAAGAAACGCGCTGAAGATTCCAATCGCATTGCTTCCGCCGCCGACACATGCGGTAACGATATCCGGCAGTTTGCCGATTTTCTCAAGGCACTGCTGACGCGATTCTGTTCCGATGCACGACTGAAAATGTCTGACAATGACCGGATACGGATGCGGCCCGCAGGCTGTTCCGAACAGGTAAAATGTATCAGCAACGTTCGCTGTCCAGTAGCGGAGCGCTTCGTTGATTGCGTCTTTTAAAGTTTCCGTGCCGCCTTTGACGGAGATGACTTCCGCGCCGCAGAGTCTCATCTTGTGTACGTTTACGCTTTGGCGTTCAATATCAATCGCGCCCATAAAAATTTTTGTATTCATTCCGAACAGTGCGCCAATCATTGATGTCGCAAGACCGTGCTGGCCTGCTCCTGTTTCGGCAATCAGTTTTGTCTTGCCCATATATTTGGCGAGCAAGCCCTGACCGAGACAGTTATTGACTTTGTGTGCGCCACCGTGCAGCAGGTCTTCACGTTTGATGTAAACCTTGAAGCCGACAAGCTCACTGAACCGCGTCGCGTAATAAAGCGGCGTCGGCCTGCCTGCGTAATCCTTATATAATGTGTCAAGCTCTTTGACGAATTTTTCATTTTTGTAAAATTTATAAAAGGCCGTTTCCATTTCCTCAAGTGCGGGTATCAAAACTTCAGGAACGTAAAAACCGCCGAATTGCCCGAATCGTCCGTTTTGTTTCATTGTACACCTATGCCTGTAATAATGGCTCTGATTTTATTGAAAAGCTCTGTCATTTTTTTATGATCTTTTTTGCCTGGCTCGCTTTCGATTCCGCTGCAGATGTCGATGCCGTAGAAGCCCTGTCCGATTGCCTCGATGACATTTTCGGGTGTGATTCCGCCTGCGAGAAACGTTCTGCCGAATTTATGACCTGTAAGCTGCGGCAGCAGTTTCCAGTCGAAGCGTTCGCCAGTTCCGCCATAAAGCGTCGGATGATACGCATCGAGCAGCAGGGCGTCGGTCGCGAAATTTCTGGCATATTCGATGTCATTGCCGTCTTTTATTCGAATGGCTTTTATGACCATCGCGGACATATTATCAAGCGAAGCGCAAAAGCCCGGACTTTCATCGCCGTGAAGCTGAACCCACGTGAGCATCAAATCGCTTGCCGTATTGCGGATGTAATCTGTGCTTTCATTGATAAACAAACCGACAGTATCAACATACGCAGGCAGTTTTTTTATGATTTTCGCAGCGGCTTTTGGCTCGATGTAGCGCGGGCTTTGGGGATAAAAATTGAAGCCGAGCAAATCTGCGCCGAGCTGGACGGCCAATAAAGAATCTTCAAAGTTTGTGAGTCCGCAAATTTTTACTTTTGGAACCATCATAGCTTTTTCCCATTCGAAATTTCAATTAGGTCTTCCAGACACTTTGCCGCTGCACCGTTGTCAACGGACAGCGCGGCTATTTTGAAACCCTGATGCAAATCGGCGGCAAGGTCTGCCACCATTATAGCGGCTGCGGCGTTTAAAAGCACCATATCTCTTGCCGGTCCGCGATTTTTTCCCAAAAGAATATCTTTTATCATTCCGGCGTTGTATTCTGCGTTACTGCCGACAAGCTCGGCCATTTTCGGCGACTGAATTCCGAATTCATCCGGCACAATTTTATATGATATCCTTTTTTTGTCCTTAATTTCCACAACTTTAGTCGGAGCCGATACGCTGATTTCGTCCAGACCGTGGCTGTGGACAATCATCGCACGTTTTACGCCGAGGATTTCAAATGTTTCGGCGATTCTTTCCAATAGCGATTCATCCGGCACGCCCATAACCTGCGCCTGTGCACCGGCGGGATTTGCCAGCGGACCTAAAATGTTAAACGCAGTTCTGAAGTCCAGACTTTTTCTAATCGGCTGTACGAATTTCATCGCAGGATGGTGCATCGGCGCGAACATGAAACCGATATGTGCATGTTCGATACATTCGGTGATGACTTCCGGTGTGCAATCTATTTTTACACCCAGCGCTTCAAGCACATCGGCCGAACCTGATTTGCTCGTGATGCTGCGGTTGCCGTGCTTTGCTACATACGCGCCGGCACCTGCGGCAACCAGCGCAGCGGCAGTCGAGACATTGAAAGTCTTGAGTGGTGCGCCACCTGTTCCGCACGTGTCGATTAAATTTGGAATTTTTGTTGTAACTTTTACCGCGTGGTTTCGCAGCGATTGAGCAAGGCCGGCGAATTCGCCTGCTGTTGCTTTTTTCATTCTCATCGCGGCAAGAAATGCGGCAATCTGAACCTCGGCGACGTCGCCTTTGAAAATCGTGTCGAGCAGGTCTTTTGCCTGATTGTATTTTAAGTCGCCGCCTTCGAGGAGTATTTCAAGATATTCAGTAATTTTTGTCATAACGCAGTTCTCCTTGTCTTTAACGCAATGTTCAAAAGGTTTTGTATGATTTTGCCGCCGGCCGGCGTGAGAATACTTTCAGGATGAAACTGAACGCCGAAAATTGGTTTGTCTTTGTGCTGAAGACCCATCACGATGTTCTCATATTCAGCGGTAACTTGCAGGCAATCCGGCATTTTAGTTGCGCAAAGACTGTGATACCTGCCGGCCTGCAAAGGATTTTCAACGCCTTCGAAGATTCCCTTTTCGTTGTGCGTAACGCGCGACGATTTGCCGTGCATAACTTCCGGTGCGTGGCCGACAATGCCGCCGAAATACTGCACGATTGCCTGATGGCCGAGGCATACTCCGAAAATCGGAAGGCGGTCTTTGAAATAATCAATCGCTTCGAGCGTAACGCCTGCGCTGGACGGATTACCGGGGCCTGGCGAGATGATGAGCAAATCGGGTTCAAATTCCTGTTCGATTTTTTTGAGCTTTTCCAGCGGCGTATCTGCGCGGTATACTTTCGCGACGCAGTCTCTTTTGCAGAAGTCATCAACAAGGTTGTATGTGAACGAATCGAAATTATCAATAAATAATACTTTGGGATTCATAATTAATTACCTCGCACTGCACGGAGGCAGGAATTTGCTTTGTGCTGCGTTTCTTCGAATTCTGTTTTCGGGACGCTGTCGTAAACGACTCCGCCGCCGGCTCTGATATAAGCGGTGTGATTTTTTATCTGCATTGAACGAATAGTTATGCAGCTATCGAATTGGCCGTCAACGGTCAGGTACATTACCGCGCCGCCGTAGTAGCCGCGTTTATTTTTTTCGAGTTGGCGAATAATTTTCATCGCTTCTATTTTCGGTGCGCCGGTGAGCGTGCCCATATTCATCGTCGCAAGGTACGCAATCAGCGCATCATAATTATCGTCGAGCGTGCCTTTGACGTTGCTGACAAGGTGCATTACCGATTCGTATTTTTCGACAGTGAGTAATTCGGTAACAATGCGCGAACCTTTTTTCGCGACTCGTGCGATATCATTTCTTGCCAAATCGACGAGCATCATGTGCTCTGCGAGTTCCTTGCGGTCGAGTTTCAATTCCGCTTCGTATCTGAAATCGGTGTCGGGGTCAACTTTGCCTTTGATTTTGCCTCGCGGTTTTGTGCCCGCTATCGGACGAATCTCAACCTGACGATTTTCCGTGCCGCTTACTCGAAGATTCAGTTCCGGGCTTGCGCCTGTTAGAACAGTGTTCGGTGTATTAATATAGAACATATACGGCGAAGGATTTAATTTGCGAAGTCTCTTGTAAACGTCCAGCGGTTCATCGGGACACGGCTCAATAATTGTTCTGCTGGGCACGACCTGGAAAATATTGCCGTCGATGATGTGCTTTTTTGCGGTTTCGACGATTTTTTCATATTCGGCCAATGGGGTATCTGTGCTCGGCGCGGGCAGAGTGCCGGTGTATTTTTCAATTTTTGGAATCGGCATTTTCAACGCGGCAAAATATGAATCGAAACATTTTTGGGCATCAGCGATGATTTCTTTTTTGTCATCGTTTGTTATGACGGCATTGACAACGATGTATGCCTTGCCGGTTTTGTGCTCCATCAGGAAAATATTGTCCGCGAAATAAAGCTCATAATCCGGCACGTCAATCAAAGCTGATTTATTGGCGGGCAGTTTTTCGAACTGGTCAATAAAGTCGTAGCTCATCGCACCGAGCATTCCGCACGTAATACGGAAAGGATTACCCGAAAGGATAAACGCGAAGTTTATTGCGCGGATGACGTTCATTTGGTTCACAGATTTCAGGCGGGACTGTTCATCTATTATATCGTCGGATACATCGAGAGTGCCGGTGATGCGGTCGGGCTGGAAGTCTATTTTTCGGCCAAAATCAAATCGGTCTCGCGCGACGGTTTGGAAATGCTTTATCATTCTTTTGCCGACGGAGCTTAGGGCGATTATTTGGAAATCTTTGCCTTTGCCGCTGATGTACAGTGCCGGATTGGCGGTACCGAAGGTCAGTTCGCCTTTGTTTTGTTCGAGATGGTCTTTGGATTCCAAAAGGCAGCAATGCTGTTTTCGGCCGTAATCGCTCAATTTCGCGAAGAAATCGACCGGTTCGGGTATCTCAATTTCCCGTACCAGCGGAATTATCTGGCCTGTTACGGCCTGACTTATTTGTTCGTTTAGTTCTTTCATTTTTTTTCTCACCAACCAAATTTTTAAAATATAGACAAAAAAAAACGGCTTGTTGTTGCCAACAAGCCGTGAAATGATTCAATATTAAAATGTCTGTATATTTAGACTATGCTCACTGCTCGTTAGCTATTTTCAACGAGTCGCCACCAACCAAACGAATAATTTTTGTGTTTAAGTGTCATAATCTTAATATATAATACCAGAACAACGAGGTTTTGTCAATAGGTATGATAAATTTTTTGTTTGCTTGCCAAAAGCAGGGTTATTCCTTATATTAACACCGATAAAATTCAGAAAATGGAGTAAAAAAATGGATATTATGAAATATGACGCGTCTTTACTGTACAAAGTAGCAGATATAGCTCTTGCCGAATGGGGCAGGAAAGAACTCGACCTTGCCCGTAATGAAATGCCGGGTTTGATGGCACTTCGTGAAAAATACGGCAAAGAAAAACCGCTCAAAGGGCTGCGAATCAGCGGTTCGCTTCATATGACAATCCAGACAGCAATGCTGATTGAAACGCTCGTTGAACTCGGCGCCAAAGTCCGCTGGGCATCGTGCAATATATTCAGTACACAAGACCACGCGGCGGCAGCTATCGCCAAGGAAGGTCTTGCTGCTGTTTTCGCCTGGAAGGGTGAATCGCTTGAGGAATATTGGTGGTGCACCGAACAGGCACTGATTTGGCCGGATGGAAACGGACCAGATTTACTCGTCGATGACGGCGGCGATGCAACACTGTTTGTTCATCAGGGCGTCAAGGTAGAGAAAACCCCATCACTTTTGAATCAGCCGAGCGATAATCACGAAATGCAGATTATTATGAGTCGCCTGAAAGCGAGCGTTGCTGAAAAGCCGCAGCGCTGGACAAAAATCGCAAAGGCAATCAAAGGCGTTTCCGAAGAAACAACCACCGGCGTCGGCAGACTTTATCAGATGCAGAACGACGGTTCTCTTTTGTTCCCGGCTATCAATGTTAATGACTCCGTTACGAAATCCAAATTCGATAATCTTTACGGCTGTCGTGAATCGCTGGCCGATGGTTTGAAACGCGCTACTGATATTATGGTTGCCGGCAAATGCGTTGTCGTTTGCGGTTATGGTGACGTCGGCAAGGGCTGTGCCCAGTCGATGCGTGGATTTGGTGCGAGAGTTATCATTACTGAAATCGACCCGATTTGCGCTTTGCAGGCATCAATGGAAGGTTACGAAGTTAAAAGACTCGAGCAGGTCGTCGAGCAGGCCGATATTTTCGTAAGTGCTACCGGCTGCTGCAATGTTATCCGCGGCGAGCACATGGAAAAAATGAAAAACGAAGCGATTGTCTGCAACATCGGACACTTCGACCACGAAATAGAAATGTCATATCTTGAAAAGAACAAAAACTGCAAACGCGACGTTATCAAGCCGCAGGTTGACAAGTGGACGCTTCAGTCCGGCAGGTCGATTATCGTTTTGGCCGAGGGCAGACTTGTAAATCTCGGCTGCGCGACAGGTCATCCGAGTTTCGTAATGAGCAACAGCTTCACAAATCAGAGTCTTGCACAGATAATGCTCGCAAAAGGCGGCCTCGAGAACAAAGTTTATACGCTGCCCAAGCATCTCGATGAGGAAGTCGCAAGACTGCACCTTGGCAGATTAAGTGTTTGTCTGACGAAACTTACGCCGGAGCAGGCGAAGTATCTCGGCATTCCGGTCGATGGTCCGTTTAAGCCGGAACGCTATCGTTACTAATTAATATGTGGGAACATTTTGCACATCAATCCGATATCGGCATAAGAGCACAGGCCGACAGTTTGGGCGGTGCGTTTGAAGATGCTGCCGTCGGACTTACCGCAATCGTTACTGACCCTTCAGCGGTAATCCCTGCGCAGTCTGTGAATATAGAATGTCTCGGCGAAGATGAAGAGGATTTGTTTTTCAAGTGGATGAGCAAAATTATTTTCGAGATGGACGTTCGCAAAATGCTGTTCAGCAAATATGAAGTCAAAATCGATAGCTTAAAACTTTCTGCTGTTGCGTGGGGTGAGAAAGTCAATTTCGGAAGGCACTCTCCTGCTGTCGAATCCAAGGCAGTAACTCTCAATCAGTTATGCGTAAAAAACGAAAATGGCAAATGGATTTGTCAATGCGTTATAGATGTATAAATAATTTGTGTATATTCGTGTTAATTCGTGGTTAATTTTGGTGGTATATGGCGAAGCCTGAATTAAAACGTGTTTCGGAATATTGCTGGCGGATTGAGCCTTTCGGCAGAATGACTGTGCCGGGTGTGATTTTCGCCGACCATAATTTGATAAACGACATCGACGAAAAAACAATGTCGCAGGTTTGCAATGTCGCTGCGCTGCCGGGCATTGTCAAGGCGTCGTTCGCGATGCCCGATGCGCACATGGGTTATGGTTTTTGCATCGGCGGAGTCGCGGCGTTCGACCCGGACGCGGGCGGCGTGATTTCAGGCGGCGGCGTCGGGTTCGATATTTCCTGCGGTGTGCGGACATTTCATACCGGTTTGACACTCGACGATATTAAAAGCAATAAAGAAAAACTTGCCGATGCGTTGTTCCGCGATATTCCAGCGGGCGTCGGAAGTACCGGCACGATATCGCTGACAAATGAAGCGATGGATAATATGCTCGCGGGCGGCGCGGTGTGGGCTGTCGAACGAGGCTTCGGCACAAAAGAAGACCTCGACTACATCGAAGAACACGGTGTTATCAAAGGCGCGAATCCTGCTAAAGTTTCAGCCGATGCAAAACGCAGGCAGCGTGATGAGATGGGAACGCTCGGCAGCGGAAATCATTATCTCGAAATGCAGCGCGTTGCTGAAATTTATGACACACAAATTGCCGAAGGTTTCGGAATAAAAAAAGGTGATTTGCTTATAAGCATTCACTGCGGCTCGCGCGGGCTGGGTCATCAAATTGGAACTGACTATCTGCGGCAAATGGCGAACGATGCGCCGAAATATGGAATCGAATTGCCGGATAGGGAGCTTGCGTCTGTGCCGATAAATAGTCCGCTTGGTCAGGATTATCTGGGCGCGATGCGGGCAGGAATAAATTGCGCGCTTGCAAACAGACAAATTCTTACTGCTCTTGTTCGCAAAACTTTTGCGAAGATTTTTCCGAAGGCAGAATTGAAAATGCTTTACGATGTAAGTCATAACACTGCTAAAATAGAAGCACACGAAGTTGACGGCAAAATGAAAGAACTGCTGATTCACCGCAAAGGCGCAACGCGGTCGTTCGGACCCGGAAGCAGTGATTTGCCAGCCAGATATAAACCGTTCGGCCAGCCCGTTCTTATCGGCGGAAGTATGGGAACGGCTTCATATATATTAGCAGGTACAACCGAGAGCGAGAACTTAGCGTTCAGTTCCGCCTGCCACGGCGCGGGGCGAAGTATGAGCAGAACAGCGGCAACAAAAAAATATCAGGGCAATCAGATTGTCAAAGACCTTGCGCAAAGAAAAATCATTATCAAATCCCGCTCAATGCGGGGCCTCGCAGAGGAGGCCCCTGGTGCTTATAAGAATGTAAGCGCTGTTGTCGAGGCGACTGCCAACGCTGGCCTCGCAAAAAAAGTCGCAAGATTAACTCCCCTGATTTGCGTCAAGGGGTAATTTACTTTTCCAACGCAATCAAATCTTTATAGCTTTGGCGTTTGCGGATGACGGTGAATTTTTTGCCGTCAACCAGCACTTCAGGTAATAACGGCCGGGCGTTGTAATTGCTCGACATTGTATGGCCGTACGCGCCGGCTGTGAAAACCGCGATTAAATCGCCGCGTTTGACAGGAGGCAATGCCCTGTCTTTTGCGAAGAAGTCTGCGCCTTCGCAAATCGGTCCGACAACATCGACAAACTCAAGCTTTTTGATATTCAGTTTTTCAGTACGTTTCACAGCGGTAAATTCTTTTGTAACTTTTGCCGGCCAGATAAAATGGAACGCATCATACAGACACGGTCTGATTAAATCGTTCATACCGGCGTCAACGATAACGAATTTTTTATTGCCGCCCTGTTTGAGATATAAAACTTTCGTAAGCAGAATTGCGGCGTTTGCGATAATGCTTTTTCCCGGTTCGAGAACGAGTTTAAGGTTTTTGCCGCGCAGCAGCGGGACAATGCCCTTTGCGTAATCGGCTGCGCCCGGTACGCTGTCGCTTTGATACGCTGCGCCATATCCGCCGCCCAGGTCGAGCATTTCAATTGCAAAACCTTTGCTGCGCAGCGAATCAATCAGCGGCAGGATTTTTTTAATCGCTTCGCAATATGGGTCAATAGTTTTTCCACCGGAGCCCAGATGCACGTGAATTGCGCAAAGGTTTACATATTGATTTTTGCCATATTGCGCGAAAACTTTTTCAGCACGTTCGATATCCACGCCGAATTTAGTTTCTTTTTTGCCGGTTGTGATAAATTTATGTGTCTTCGGGTCAACATCAGGATTGACACGCAGAGCGGCCTTTGTTTTTTTGCCGACTTTTTTCGCCAGGCCGATAAGATTTTCCAGTTCGGCTTCGGATTCAATATTGAAATAACCGATGCCGGCTTTCAATGCCGCGGTGATTTCCTCATCGGTTTTGCCTGCGCCTGCGAAGACGATTTTTTTCATATTGACGTCAGTTTGTTTTGCGCGGAAAAGTTCGCCGCCGCTGACGATATCAAAACCGCTGCCGGCCTTTGCGAGCATTTTCAAAATATTGATATTTCCGCACGCCTTGACAGAATAACAAATCGTCGTGTCGAGAGCGGAGAACGCTTTTTTGATTTTATTGAAGTGGTCGAGTATTGTCGCTTTGCTGTAAATGTATGCAGGTGTGCCGACGGCTTTAGCGATTTTCTCAACGTCAACATCTTCGGCCAACAGTTTGCCTTTTTTATACTGAAAAGAATCCATATTAATCCTTATTTAGGCCGCCTCGCGCGGCGGCCGCTAAACATAATGAGCCAATTAAACCATTTGTCCAAACCGGCTAATGTTTTAGCCGAAATCTCGAAAATTTTCAAATGTTTATTTAATTTTCGTGCGTCGCGTTTGGCTTTGGCGATACTGAAATCCAGATGTTTTGCCAGGTCGATTTTATTAATCAGCAGAACATCGGCCTTTGCGAATGAGCCGGGATATTTTACGCATTTGTCGTCGCCCTCTGTTGTCGAGAGCACGACCACGCGCGCAATCTCGCCCAAATCGAAGTCCGACGGGCACACGAGATTGCCGACGTTTTCAATTACCAGCACATCGAGGTTTTCAGTATCTAACTTATGCACGGCCTTTGTGATTTGGTCTGCGTTTAAGTGGCAGGCGCCTTTGGTTTCAATCTGAATAGCCTGTAAACCTGTCTTGCGGATTCTCTCGGCGTCGCGCTCAGTGTAAAGGTCGCCCTCGATGACCGCTATTTTAATTTTTTTCTTCAGAGCCTTTGCGGTCTGTTCGAGAATTGTTGTTTTCCCGCTGCCCGGAGATGAAATCATATTAATGCACAGAATATTGTTTCGTTTGAAAAATTTTCTGTTCGCCGAGGCGTAATCATCATTCTTTGCCAGTATTTTTTGTGCTAATTTAATTTTCATCAGTTTTCCTCGAACTCAATTTCTTCAAGTAACAGCGGCGCATCTTCGCCGATTTTAATATCGTTTTTGCTGCACTTCGGGCAGCATGGGTCATACAAATCATAATTAAATTTTTTACTACAGTTTTCGCAGGTCGCTTTTAGCGGTATGTGTTTGATTTTTAGTTTCGCGTCTTTGCAAATTGTTTCCTCGGCTGCGATGTCAAATGCGAATTTCATAGCCTCGTCGTTTATCGCGTTTATCTGTCCGCAGCTTATAACGACGCGAATGACTCTGCCGTGTTTGTTTGGAACCTGCGAGAGAATCGAATCGATAATACTTTCCGCAACCATCGCCTCGTGCATCAGCAAATCCTCGGCAATTCTCTGCCTGACGGCATTTGTACAATTCTTCTTGCTCCGATTTTTGTAATCAGTTCGACAATCGGCTCGTCAGTTTTAATGACCTGTCCGATTATAGCTGCGTCTTTTCCATTTTTGCATTGTTTGCAGATTTGCAGGCATTCGTCAGCCCGCTCGGCCGAAATAACGATAACAACTTTTCCTTCGTTTGCGATATCCAAAATATCAAAGCCCAGCATGTCCGCTGCCGCGCGTGTTGATGGATGAACCGGTATAGTGTTTTCATCTATTTCAATGCCGTAGTTCGTTTGATTGGAGATTTCGTTTAGTGTTGCCGCCAGACCGCCGCGTGTCGGGTCGCGCATAAATTTTATATTTTCACCCAGTGAGTCAATTATCTTTTCACAAATTTCAGCGACCGAGCCGCAGTCGCTTTGAATTTCCGTTTCAAATTTCATTCCTTCTCTGTGCGACATTATCGTCATACCGTGATCGCCGAGAGTTCCGCTTACGATAATTTTATCGCCGGCGGAAATTCTTTCAAAACCCATTTTCGCTTTCGGCAGTTTCAATCCGATGCCTGAAGTTGTAATGAAAAGTTTGTCAGCCGCGCCTGCTTCGACTACTTTTGTATCGCCGCAGACAATTTTCACGTTTTCTTCTTTGATTGTTTTGGCGACACTATTCATAATCTGTCGCAAAACTTCAATTTCAAATCCTTCTTCGATAATAAGCGACATACTCAACGCAATCGGTTTTGCGCCGCTGACTGCAAGGTCGTTTATTGTGCCGCAGATTGACAATTTACCGATATCGCCGCCGTTGAAGAAAAGCGGTTTGACTACGAAGCCGTCGGTAGTGAAGCAAATATTGTTTTGATTGGTTTGAAGTTCGGCTGAATCTGTGAGTTTATTGAGAGTGGAATTTCCAAAAGCGGAAAGTATCACATTGCGGATAAGTTCGTCGGTCATTCTGCCGCCGCCGCCGTGAGCAAGTAGAATTTTTTCTCCGCTCATTGTCTGTGCCTTCTCCTTCGGCCGTACTTGAACCACGCTGCGCACGCGCCTTCGCTGCTGACCATACACGGGCCGACCGGTTTGTCCGGAGTGCATTGGCTTGTGAACATAGCGCACTGCGGCGGGTCGATAAGTCCGCACAGAACTTCGCCGCACCTGCATCCTGTCAGGTCTTCTTCCGGTATGCAATTTATGTTTAATTGTTTTTCAGCGTCGAAACTGCTGAATTTGTCTTTGAGTTTTAATGTGCTTTGTTTGATGACGCCCAGTCCCCGCCAGTAACCGTCGGCAGCATCGAACACTTCGTCAACGATTTTCTGCGCGGTTTTGTTTCCATGTTTGCTTACCGCGGCAGGATATACCGATGAAACTGCTGGCGCGGCATCGGCAAGCTGTTTGCAAATTTCCGCGATACCGTCGATTATCTGCATCGGTTCAAAACCCGCGACAACGCACGGCTTTTTATATTCCTCGACAATCGGCTTATACGCATCAGAACCGATTATTACGCTGACATGGCCGGGACAAAGAAACGCGTCGATGTTATTGTTCACCTCCGAAAGCAGCGCTCTTATCGCAGGGATTACAAGTTTATGATTGCTGAATACGAAAAGATTTTTGATGTTCTGCTGATGCGCTTCGTTTACGATAACGGCTGTCGCCGGTGCGGTTGTCTCGAAACCTACCGCAACGAAAACAATTTTTTTAGCCGGGTTTTCTTTGGCGAGTTTCAGTACATCTTCGGCACTCAACATAACTTTAATATTGCCTTTGGATGTTCGCTGCTCAAGCGAACCTTTTCTGCCGGGCACACGAATCATATCGCCGTAGGTTGCGATAATGCAGTCGTCTCTGTCGGCCAGCTCGATTACGGTGTCGATGTAGCCGTGGTCTGTGATGCAGACAGGACAGCCCGGCCCGCTTAAAAGTTTCAAACCTTCCGGAAACGCGTCCCGAAGCCCTGCCCGAAAAATGCTTACGGTATGTGTACCGCAAACTTCCATTATATTGACTCTGCGTCCGAGCGCAGTTGTTGCTCTTGCTATCTGTTTATAAGCCCTGTTGATTCTTTCGAGCATTTTTTGTTTTATTTCCTTATCAGTTCCTTGTGTTTTTCAGCAATCTTTTCCGCCAGTTCGTCGATCTTTTTGAAATCCTGTTCTTTTGGCAGCCCTTTTACCAGCACAGGCTCGAATAATTCAGCCTTTGTGTTGGGAACCATCTGCTTCAACTGTTCGACAATTTTGCCGCCCCAACTGAAAGAGCCTAAAAATGCCAGATATTTTGTTTTCGGACGAAGCGCGTTTACCAGAAACGCCGCGTAAGCCGCCGCCGGATGCAAACCGGTCAAAAACGTCGGCGAAGCAAGCACTATACCCGCTGCGTCAACAGTTTCAATAGCTAATTCGCCAATATCCGCGCCGACAAGATTAAACTGCTGAACGCTGATGCCGCGATTCATAAGTGCGTCAACAAGATGTTCGACCATCAGTTTTGTGCTTTCGTGCATTGAGACATAAGCAACGATGACTTTATTTGCTACCTTGCTGTCATCTATCCACTCTTTGTATGCGTCGATAATGAATTGCGGATTGTTATATAACGGGCCGTGACTCGGTGCGATAATCTTTAAATCAAGTGCCTGAACCTTTTCGATATTTTTCGAGATTATGCTCCTGAACGGCATCATAATTTCCGCGTAGTAACGCTTGTTGCACTCGATAACTTTTTCCATATCGGTTGCGAACAATTCAGATGTCGCAAGATGTGAGCCGAAGAAATCGCACGAGAACAGAATTTTGTCCTCCGGTAGATAAGTTGACATTGTTTCCGGCCAGTGAACCCACGGCGTTAAAAGAAATTTCAGCGTTTTATTGCCGAGCGAAATTTCCTGACCATCTTCTACGACAAAGAATTTATCTTCTTCGATTTCGAGCAGGTCAATCAACATTCCTTTGCATTTGCTATTAGTAACAAGTTTGGCATCCGGAAAAAGCTGCAAAATATTCGGCAACGAACCGGAATGGTCCTGCTCGGCGTGATTGGCGATAACATAATCAATTTTTTTAACGCCAAGTTCAGCAAGATTCGTCAAAAGCTCATTGCATTTCGGCGGGTCAACGGTTTCAATCAACGCAGTTTTTTCACTGCCTTTAATTAAATATGCGTTGTAACTTGTTCCGTCCGGCAGCGGAATAATTTCATCGAATAATCTTCTGTCCCAGTCGATAGCTCCGACTGCGAATACATCTTTGGTAACACATCTCATTATTTTAATTCCTTTACTGTTTTTATAGCCTGTGCGTAGTTTGGCTCCTGCGCGATTTCAGGCACAAGTTCTGCGTACCGTATAACGCCGGTTTTGTCAACAACAAACACCGCTCGCGCCAAAAGACGCAGGTCTTTTATCAATACTCCGTAAGCCTGGCCAAACGAAACTGTCCTGTGGTCGCTTAATGTTACCACGTTCTTAATGCCGGCCGCGCCGCACCAGCGTTTCTGTGCGAAAGGCAAATCCGTACTGATTGTCAGAACTTTGACGTCATCGCCCAGCGAAGCGGCTTCCTGATTAAACTTACGCGTCATTGTGTCGCAAACGCCGGTGTCAAGAGAAGGTACTGCACAAATCACGCAGATTTTCCCGGCGAACGAACTTAAACGAATATTCGACAAATCGTTAGCTGTTACTTCAAAATCCGGTGCCTTATCGCCAACTTTTACTTCGCTGCCGATAAGCGTAATCGGATTGCCCTTCATCGTTACAATACCTTTTCTTTCCATAAGACACCTCAAATAAGTTTAAGACTCGATTAATAATTTTCCGCATCGATTTCCGCATAAGCTATTGGATGAGCACATGCCGGGCATTTGTCCAGTGGTGATGTGCCTTCGTGAACATAACCACAGTTCCTGCAAACCCAGCGGACTGGTTTTTCGCGTTTGAAAACTTTATTGTTTTCAATGTTTGATGCAAGAGCAAGGTATCTGTCGCGATGTCTTGCTTCAGCGACAGCGATGCTTTTGAACACAACCGCTATTTCTGTGAAGCCTTCTTCTTTCGCGATTTTTGCGAATTCAGGATACATTGTTGTTGTCTCGTAATTTTCACCTTCGGCAGCGGCCTTGAGATTATCAACTGTTTTGCCGATTACGCCTGCGGGAAACGCTGCTGTGATTTCTACTTCGCCGCCTTCGAGAAATTTGAACAGTCTTTTTGCATGTTCTTTTTCCTGCTCGGCTGTTTCAGTGAAGATAGCAGAAATTTGTTCGAAGCCTTCTTTTTTTGCAGCTGATGCCCAATATGTGTATCTGTTACGGGCCTGTGATTCGCCGGAGAATGCCGTTAATAGATTTTTTTCTGTTTTGCTTCCTTTTAAATTCATAGTTTTACCTTTCTAATATATAAGCCTTAATTATTTTTATTTTCCTGACATGATTTACACAATCCCTCAATATAAACAGTCGCACGCAAAACTTTGAAGTTGTTTGCGAGATTTTCCGGCACGTTTATATTCTCAAAGTTTTTGTACGAAAAGTCAAAAATTTTCTTACATTTTATGCATTTAATATGCTGATGGCTTTCCAAATTGGCATCGAAACGTCGAACTTCGCCTGTGCCCTCGACAATAAACGCTGCGCCGATTTCCGCCAGTGTGTTTAGTGTCCGGTTTACAGTGTCGAACGAAACGTTTGGCAATTTCTTGTGGATTTCCGCGTAAATTATCTCGGCTGAAGGATGTTCTTTGGATTCCAGCAGCGTTTTATATATCTCAATCCGCTGCGGCGTTACCTTCAACCCTTTTTCTTTGCAGAGGTTACAGAAATCTTCAAGTTTTTGTTTCATATCATAATCCAATTAATAATAAATCTTATATAGGAATTGTTACTATTTGTCAATTAGAAAATCCCCGCAAAAGGGGGATTTTGGAAAATTTTCTATTTCATCCAGTTTTCGGCAAAGGCTGCGAAATCGAGGAAATCAACGAAGCTATCACCTCCGGCGATGTCGGCATTGTACGCATCACGTTTTAACCAATCGCCTGCAAAATCAGCCAATTTGCCGGTGCTGTCTGGCCAATTATTAGCGAGAACATTGAAATCCAAAAAATTCACAATATGTTGCAGGTCTGTCTGATAGAAATCCGAATTTACTTCTTCGCAAAGCCATTGTTCCACAAAAACAGCGAGGTCGCCGAAATCTACATTGCTATCGCCATTCAAATCCGCTTCGGCTTCCGGTATTTCGCGAATCAACAATATTCCTCCAATCCAATCATCGTTTGTGCGAGGATCGGAACATTTGTATTCCGGAATCAATATCAAATTTTTGTCGGGACTGATAATTCCATCGGAAACATCATCGTCATCAAGAGAGATTAGATTACTCGCGGTTTCATCAGGAATACCATCGCCATTGAGATCTACTGCCTGACCTGGAAAGAATGTATATGCAGTGGTAAACACGTCGTGTTCGCCGTCGGAGTAATACGCATCAATAGACATACTGCCGTCGTTTCCGATAACGCATCTTCCCTGACTGCATGTGTAAACGTCGCCTGTTCCCGGGCCTGTTTCAAGAAAACGAACCTGATAAGTTCCTGCCATCTCGGCAAAAGTAATAGGATTAGTGGTTTCCCGCACAAATAATTCATAGCTCATTCCGCCGCCGTCGTCATGTTCAGTAGTAGCGGCAAGTACGAGCCCGCCTTTGCACGGCATTGCATAATTTACACTATCCGGCGAATACATTCTTATCATAGTAGTTACGCTGTTCATGTCCCAATTCATACAGCCCCCGCCGGTATCCCCTTTGCTGTCTGTCGAGGTACCGCATAACTGGTGATCTGTACGCAAAACGAACGTGCCCCACGCATCCTCATCCCAGCTAATGTCCCAGTCGCCTACATAATCAAGCGAGTGTCCAAAGACGCCATATTCGCCGACCACGCTGGTCATATTGGCATTCTCGGCCTTGCGAATCATTATGTCTATGCCCATATATCCGAAAGAGTCTGCTGTGTTATCGGTGTGTACCATCATATTTCCATTCCATGCGATATTATATGTGCCAGTCGGGAAATTGATATTATATGAACCATCCGAAACCTTACTTGTTGTAAAGTTTTTTATAAAACTGTGACTCCCATAATTATCTTCCCACTGCTGCACCCAATGATTTCCGGAGATTGTTACAGTTCCTTGCTTACTGAAAGGAAGCGTATTTGCCTTTAAACTGCCAAACCAGTATTCGCCGTTAAGATTTATTGATGCTTCATTTCCGCCGGAGCAGCCATTTTGCAGTGAAACAATTCCGCCAAGAGGTCCCAGTTCTCCAGAACCAACTCCTGCTTGTATGCCTGTTAATGTATCAATTTTCATTAGCCACCAACTATAATTTGTGTGATATATATATCCATCAGGAGCAAAATCTATATCACCAACAGCCCAATTACCTGTAATGGGGATGCTGTTTATGATTTCCCCAGATGTTTCGTTGACCACACGTAACCACATATTGTAACCAGACATGTCCACAAGATAGAGTTCGCCTTGTGGGGAAAAATCTATTCCTGCTGCCATGCCGGGTATGTCCAATGTTGCTATTTGTGAAAAGGTACTGGCTCCGAGATTTATCGTCCCAAGAATATTCCTTTCTGAAATGCCATAGAGCGTACCATCTGGTGAAAAAGCCAGTGCCTGGATACTTTCTTGGAGCGTTGCTGCTACACTTGATTGTCCCGTAGAAATGTTTATCTTGTTTATAATATGGTAATCTGTATATGCAACTCCGTACAAAAAACCCGAAACGGTATCAAAGTCAAGTGCAAACTCTGCCGGCGTGTCTCCTTGCGGCCCAATCTGTGTTTGTTCGCCGGTTTGAGGATTGAGGGCCATTAGCGTGTTTGGCAAGTTTGCTCCGCCGCCCGGGTCAACCGTGGAATACAATTGCCAGCTCGCCGCATCAGCAATTGATATAAAAATTACTGCCACCAACATTATCGTTGTAATCTTCATCTTGCATTCTCCTGAAAAATCATTGTGATTGATTTAAACCAAAACTACATACCAAAAAAGCAGGGTAAACTAATCTCCTCTGCATTTCTCCAAAGCTGCAAAATGTTAAAGTCCGATAATTATAATCGCATTAGACCGAAAGTCAAGCAGGAATATCCTCTTTTTGGAGGTTTTTAGGTAGTTAGGAAGTGTTTGAGGTAACTTGGCAATGGTTTATGTGAGTGCTGGAAAAATAGGCAAAGTTTTATATGGTAAATTTCAGAAGTTGTGTTAAATTAGGCACCCTTTAGGTCGAAAAAAGAATAGACAATGACTTTGATAACATTCCTCGTGTGGCATCAGCGGTTTATAAGTATTTAAAATCGCTCTATTTACACGCGGAATTTAGAATATGGAAAATTATGAACGGTAAGCGAAAAGACATTTTAACAACAGGCCAGGTTGCCCAGATTTGTAAAGTTGCGCCGCGAACAGTAACGAAATGGTTCGACAGCGGCCAGCTAAAGGGCTATCGCATCCCCGGCGGCAGGGACAGACGAATCCCCGCATCCGAACTGCTGCGCTTCATGAAAAGCCATAATATGCCGACCGACCAGCTTGAGCACGACAAAATCCGAGTGCTTATCGTTGACAGCGACTGGGAACTTGCCAATAACACCGCGGCTGAACTTCGCAAAATGCCGGTGTACGATGTTGAAACCGCAGGTAGCGGATTTGATGCCGGCCTCATCGCACAGAAATTCGAGCCGCACGTTATCCTTGTGAATCTTACAGCGGCCAGCATTGACGCAGACCATATCTGCAAAAACATACGCAACAACTCGGAACTGCAAACCACAAAAGTCATCGCTTTCGCCGAGGGTCTTAAAGAAAATGAAATCGCGGCGGTACTGAAAAAGGGCTACGATTTCTGCCTTACCGATTCGTCCGATATTTCCGAAATCATCAAGGCTATCAATCAGGTAACATCGATAATCTGATTTTTTTGTCAAAAACGAGGAGTTTTCCGACATAGCGCATCTAACATTTCTATAATCTGTCCATAAAATATATTTGGAAAATAAAGGCTGGAATGTTAAAATCAACGGATTAATACCAAACAGGAGCAAATATGAAAACATTAATGAATTTCGCGATAATCGTTATCTGTCTGGCGGCGTCTTTTGGTTCCGCTGATACGATAGTTGATAAAAAAACCGGCGAAACTTATCACGGTTATCTGACAGGTGCGGAAAGCGCAGGCCTTTTCGATGCAAACACGACGGAAAAAGGAATCGTAAAAATCAACCTGTCTGACTTTACCATCACACGTAACGCAACCGGCAGGAACAATTCGTTTGTACTCATAGAAGTCAGCGACATCATGGCGGGAATGGAAACCACCGCCTTTGAAGAATTTCTAAAAAAATCGGTCGCGGCAGGGCCGTTATTCATTTTGCTGGAGATTGATTCGCCGGGCGGAAGAGTTGATTTGTGCAAGCGGATGTGCGCAGCGGTGAAGGATTGTAAATACTGCGATGTTTACACGTATATTAATGGCGGCAAAAACGGCGGAGCACATTCGGCCGCGGCGGTGCTTGCGATGGCGTGCGATAAAATTTATATGGCGCCGGGCACAGTAATCGGCGCAGCGACGATGATTTCTATTGATAGCAACGGTATGCCGACTGATATGAAATCGGCGTTGGGTGATACTGTTGGAGAGAAAATGAGTTCGGCTTGGCGTAATTATATGGCTTCGCTGGCGTCGGAAAAAAACCGGCCTGCGAATCTCGCGATTGCGATGGAAAATAAAGATATCGAAGTCTTGGAAATAAAAGAGAATGGAAAACGCGCATTTATTGATTCTGTAAATAAAAAGCCAAACGATGTTGTCGTGAAAACCTGGTCGAAAAAAGGCGAACTGCTGACTCTGCCGGCTAAAGACGCCGTCGATTGCGGAATGGCGGATAAAATTTATGCCAGCAGACAGGATTTACTGGCAGATTGTAACGCGGCAGCCGCAAAAATAATCACAGACAATTCAATGGCAAAGGCGCGGGAGTTATATGATAGAATATCGCAGAGATTGGAAAAATTGAACGCGTCTATCGATTTGGGAATCAAACAGCTCGATGCGACGCACTCGCGCGTGCAGGCGATGAAAGCCCTTAAAAGTATGATTCAGGATGCGCAATTCGCGTTGAGTATGAAAAAACGATTTGGCGATGATGTGCCTGTCAACGAACAGAAAGTTCAGAGTTTCCTGAACGATGCCCAGGCAACTTATGACAGTCTGAAAGTAACGTCTCGGTAAATATCAGTGGAAAAGCTCGGCGAATTTCACTGCGATGTCGGGAGTCTTGCAGAGTGTTTCGCCAATCAGAATCGCCGAGATGCCGAAGCGTTTGACTTTTTCGACGTCTGCTCTTGTTTTAAATCCGCTTTCCGTAACGAGTCCTTTGCTCACATCCGCAAGCTCGGCAAGTCTTATCGTTGTATTCAAATCTACCTGCATCGTTTCAAGATTGCGGTTGTTTATTCCGATTACGCTGTAATGCGCTTTCGGAAAACCAATCATACTCCTTGCTCGGAGAAGTGAATCAGCCGAATGAACCTCAAGCAGAATCGTAAGTGAAAGCTCGGCCGCGAGAATCATTAGGTCGAGAAATTTGCCTTCGGTTGGCTCGAACGCCTCGGCAATCAGCAGTATCGCATCGGCGCCCGCCGCACGCGCCTGATAAATCTGATACTCGTCAATAACGAAATCTTTTCGCAGCACAGGAATCGAAACAGCGTTCTTCACCTGCGTCAGATATTCGAGTTTGCCCTGAAAATATTTTTCATCCGTCAAAACGCTGATAGCGTCTGCGCCGCATCGTTCATAAATCTTCGCGATTGCAACGGGGTCGAAGTCCGGACGAATAAGACCCGCAGAAGGCGAAGCCTTTTTTACCTCCGCGATAATATTTATGCCTCGCGGATTTTGTTTCGTAACGGCCTGATGGAAATTGCGGCATTTGGGCAGAGTTTTTATCTGCTCTTTGTACTGCTCAACTGGAACAGATACTTTTTGCTGCGCGACTTCCTGTCGTTTGTGGTCGATTATTTCTTTGAGTATATTAGCCATATTATTTGATTCGAATCAATTCTAACACATACTCCGCGGGTAAGCGAAGCCTGCCGAAAAAATTACAAATCTCAAAACGCGAGAGCAAAAAATGCCAATTGGCATTATTTCGACATTTCAACAAACGCCATTCTTAGCTGCGATAATGTTGTTGATATAAAGGACTGTTCCTGCTCCGTCAGATTGCCTTTTGTTTTCTGCTCAAGAGAATCAAGGATATCAATATTGAATTTCGCCAGCTGCAAATCCTTTGCAGGTTCCTGACCTTTTTCAGTTGCGATAAGACCGAGCGAATACATCGCCTGCGTCGCAAGCAAACTTATTAAAGCGTTAATGTCGCCCGGCGGAAGTTTGTGCTGACCGGCCGCGTGGTCTTGTCCGCATCCGCATTTTTCCGCTGCGGTTTCTTTTTCCTTTTGCGCTTTGTTCTTCCAGTCTTCATCAACTATAATTTTCTTTTCATCTGCCATAATATACTCCTAATAAATTTTTATTTCGTGTCAATTCGTGTTCATTCGTGGTTAACATCATCGTTTATATTTTTTCAGGCCTCTATCCATATCGCCTTTTTGCTGTCTTTGTTTAAGTTTTTCACGCTTATCATATTGTCGTTTTCCGGTCGCCAGCGCAAGTTCTATTTTCGCCATACCGTGGTCGTTAAAATAAATCCGAAGCGGAACCAAAGTCAGGCCTTTCTGCTGGAGCTTGTTTGAGATTTTCAGAATTTGTTTTTTATGCAGCAGCAGTTTTCGTTTCCGCAGCGGTTCGTGATTGCGAAGGTTCGCCTCTTTGTACGGCGCGATATTACAGCCCATAAGCCAGCATTCCATACTGTCTATTCTGGCAAAAGACCCCATCAAATCTGCGCCACCAAGGCGGAGCGATTTCACCTCACTGCCCTGAAGCGACATACCCGCCTCGATTTTTTCAACTATTTCGTAATTGAAAAAAGCTTTTTTGTTTTCCATCTTTGGAATGTGTTTGGGTTTTTTATCGTCTTTCACCATATTTCATTAGTATATAGCCACAAAGGCACAAAGGCACTAAATTTTTTACATATATTAAACGCCATAGTAATTTTTGATTACCGCTCTTAACTGCTCTTCATCGTGGGCGGTTACGAGCTGCATTTTCAGCTTTCTTTTTTCGCCCATGTGGTATTTGCTGTAATGGGCGAGGAATTTTCGGAAATACCACACCCGCTTCTTCGGCTCGTAGAGTTCGCCGAGCAAATCGAGATGGTCGAGAATAATTCGTCCCTGTTCCTGAACATCCGGCTTGTAAATTTCTGTTTTGCCTTCGAGCAGGTCGATTATCTCTTTAAAAATCCACGGCCTGCCGATAACGCCGCGGGCAATCGCTACGCCGTCAATGCCGGTGGTTTTCATCTTTGCGATTATGTCCACTGGCTCGAACAAATCTCCGCTGCCGATGATTGTCGTCTGCGGATATTTTTTCTTCAGCTCGGCGATAACCGTCCAGTCGGCTTTGCCCCTGAAATACTGCGAGGTCGTTCTGCCGTGGACGATTAGCGCATCAACACCGCCTGCGATAGTGTTTTCGCATATTTTCCAGAAATCTTCACGCGCACCTTCGGTTTCGTCGATGCCGATTCGCAATTTAATCATCAGCGGAAGTTTCACGACATCTCTGACCGTTTTGAAAATTTCGATTACTAAATTTGGATTGCCCATCATTGCGCCGCCTCGTCCTCTCCGCAGGACTTTCGGAGCGGGGCAGGCAAAGTTTAAATCGATAACGTCATAACCCTGCGTGACGAAATTCAGCGCGGCTTGAGCCATAATTTTCGGGTCTGTGCCTAAAAGTTGGCCGCCGATGGGATGGTCGTCGTCTTTGATTTGATAATTTTTCATCCGCATTACGGATTTATGACAGGCTGATTTGTCGAGCATAACGCCGCTGAAGGTCAGTTCGCATCCGAATCGACGGGCAAGAACTCGCATTGCGCGGTCGGTGTATCCGCTAAGTGCCGCTTGCAGCATCGGCCATTTGAAATTTAACTTTCCAATCTGCATCAGGCTCTGTCCGATTTGCGGGCGTTTTTTTGCTCCGGTGCGCTGAAGCAGACGAACGAAACTAATATCAGGCCTGCTCCGGAAGCGAATAATACTACACGGGATGAATTAAGCGTCGCGCGAATCAGCCAGTGTGGCGTCTGCGGAACGGCAATATCGGGATTTTCGACCTCATCGACGACAAATTTCGCCTGCGAAAGGAAGTCAGCGGTAATCTGGGCGGCTATGTCGTTTGGGTCGTTGACATCCCGGCCAAGCTCAACCGCGGCCAGGCGTCGCAAGACGTTCGGGTCGGTGTTTATCAGACTAATTAGCTCCTGATGGTCGGCCAAAAGCCGGGTGATTTTGGTATTGTTCTGCTCGGAAATCGCCGCGGCAGCTTTGATTTTATAGAGATTCTTCCACTCCGGCCCGAGTACGGCAAGCGAAACAGCCAATATACCGACAGCCGCGAATATGGAAAAGAACACCGCCCTATAAAATTTTTCGAACATTTTTACTACTTTCCTGACGCTGATTTTCCTATATAATACACGCCTGTTTTATAAAATCAAAAGATTTGTAATACTTTAGCCGAATGTAGGGGCGAACCTATGTGTTCGCCCTTTTGGGCAGACACGCAGGTCTGCCCCTACAAAAACCATACGGCTAAATTGTTACAAAGATTTACGAAAGGAATTGGAATGTTCAATATTAGTCTTTATCTGCTTTTGGGTCTTTGCGCGGGAATTTTGAGTGGTCTTGTCGGTATCGGCGGGGCGACGCTGATTATCCCCGCTCTGGTTTTACTATTTGGAATGTCGCAATACACCGCGCAGGGCACTACGCTGGCGATGATGGTTCCGCCTATCGGCATTTTGGCTGCGTGGATGTATTATCAGAAGGGCTACGTGGATTTAAAAATCGCCGGCTTGATGTGCATCGGTTTTTTGATTGGCGGCCTTATCGGTGCTAAATTCGCCGTCGGCATTCCCGAACATATCCTAAAAAAAATATTCGGCGTGTTTTTGCTAATCGTGTCATTGAGAATGGTGTTCTGTAAATAACTTCCGCAGGTAGAATTTTTAATTCTTAATGCTTAATTTTGAATTGTGGAACAGCCATAACGGCAGGGGATTTTGGCAGTTACTGCCAGACAAATTGAAGATTGAAGATTGTAGATTGAAGATTTCATAGGTTAAACCTGTTTTTTCGCATCTTTCCGATAATGGTACGCTCATTGCACTATATTTAAAAAGTCCGGCCAAAAGCCGTTCAAAAATTTTGATTTTTGCATTTTGATATTTGATTTATCTATTAGGGATGTCTTGTGATTAGAATGGCGAAAAAAGGCGTTTTTTTCATTCAGTGATGGTCTTCTTTAGTCGATAACTCACTTGATACCAATATAAATGTGGTTATTGTCGGATTGTCGTCCGATAAAATGAACCTTACGGCAATTAAAACATTATAAAGTAAGGTTATCATTGAAAATTGAATACTTAAGATTTAGAATTGGTCATTAGAATCAATACACAGCTTATGAGGTAAAATATGTTTGAACGTTTCACGGACAGAGCACGGAAGGTAATGGCGCTGGCAAATCAGGAAGCGCAGCGTTTCAATCACGAGTACATCGGCACGGAACACATCCTGCTCGGACTTGTTAAAGAAGGTTCGGGTGTCGGAGCCAATGTTCTGAAAAACCTCGATGTCGATATAAAGAAACTCCGGCTGGAAGTTGAAAAGCTCGTCAAGAGCGGCCCCGATATGGTTACGATGGGCAAACTTCCGCACACTCCCCGCGCAAAGAAAGTTATCGAGTTCGCAATCGAAGAAGCTCGGTCGCTCAATCATAATTACATCGGAACCGAACACCTGCTGCTCGGCCTCCTTCGCGAAACTGAAGGCGTAGCCGCACAGGTTCTTATGAATCTCGGCCTGAAACTCGAAGACGTTCGTCAGGAAGTTTTGAATCTGCTCGGCGCAGGCGTTGACAACAGTATGCCTTCGCTTGATATGAAAATGGACCCATCGATGGGCGGCGGAGCTAAAGGCGCACCCGGCGGTCAGAAGAGCAGAACACCCGCTCTCGACAGTTTCGGCAGAGACCTGACACAGCTTGCCGCTGAAGGCGAACTTGACCCCGTTATCGGCAGAAGAATCGAAATTGAAAGACTTGTGCAAATCCTTTGCAGAAGAACGAAAAACAATCCTGTACTCATCGGCGAAGCTGGCGTTGGTAAAACCGCAATCGTCGAAGGACTCGCGCAGCGAATTTGTGATAAGCAGGTTCCCGAAATACTTCGCGACAAACGAATCGTATCGCTTGACCTTGCATTGATGGTTGCCGGCACGAAGTACAGAGGTCAGTTTGAAGAAAGAATCAAAGCTGTTATCAACGAAGTCAAACGCGCGAAAAATGTTGTGCTGTTCATTGATGAACTTCATACATTAGTCGGAGCAGGCGGCGCAGAAGGCGCTATCGATGCTTCGAATGTTTTGAAGCCCGCTCTTTCGAGAGGCGAAGTACAGTGTATCGGTGCGACGACTTTCGACGAGTACAGAAAATATATCGAAAAAGACGCGGCTTTAGAAAGAAGATTCCAGACAATCGTTGTTGAGCCGCCGAGCAAAGAAGAGGCTCTTGAAATTCTCAAAGGTCTTCGCGACAGATACGAAGCTCACCACAGAGTAACCTTCAGCAATGAAGCGCTCTATCAGGCCGTTGAGCTTTCCAGCAGATATATCACAGGCAGATGTATGCCTGATAAGGCAATCGATGTTATCGATGAAGCGGGCGCGTGCGTCCGCTTGAAGAATATGACGACTCCGCCGAATCTTGCGGAGATTGAGAAGGAAATCGAAAAGATTCAGCTCGAAAAAGACGAAGCTGTGAAGACTGCGGATTATGAAAAAGCCGCGGCGCTTCGCGACCAGTGCCAAAAACTTTTAGATAAGAAAGCACAGGTTCAGCAGGAATGGTATGATAAGAATAAAGAAAACGCCGGCGAAGTTGATACTGAAATCATCGCTGAAGTTGTCAGCAAGATGACGGGCGTGCCGCTCAAGCGTTTGGAAAAACAGGAAGCGCAAAGACTGCTCGACCTCGAAGGCGAATTACATAGAAGAGTTGTCAGCCAGGATGAGGCTGTTACGGCTATCTCCAAAGCTGTTCGCAGGAGCAGAAGCGGTTTGAAAGACCCGAATCGTCCGATGGGTTCGTTTATATTCATTGGCCCAAGCGGCGTTGGTAAAACATTGCTCGCAAGAGCGCTTGCTGAATTTATGTTCGGCGATGAAGACGCTCTGATTCAAATCGATATGAGCGAATATATGGAGAAGCACAATGTCAGCAGACTTGTCGGCGCTCCTCCGGGATATGTCGGTTACGAAGAAGGCGGCCAGCTTACCGAACGTATCAGACGCAGACCTTATGCGGTATTGCTGCTTGATGAAATCGAAAAGGCGCATTCGGATGTTTACAATATGCTTCTTCAGATTATGGAAGAAGGCCGATTGACAGACAGTTTCGGCAGACATATCGATTTCAAGAACGTCATTTTGATTATGACAAGCAACATCGGCGCAGACCTGATTAAGAATCAGGCCGGTTTCGGTTTCGGCAAACGCACCGCTGAAGCGAACTACGAAAAAATGAAGGATATGCTTAATAAGGAAGTCGAACGTCACTTCAGACCTGAATTTTTGAACAGGCTTGATGATATGATTGTATTCCATTCTCTTACAAAGGATGATTTGACTACAATCGTCGAATACGAACTCAATAAGGTATTCAAACGCCTGACCAAACAGGGTTATCGTATGGAAGTCGCACAGGCGGCAAAAGAATTCCTCATTGAGAAGGGATATAATTCTGAATTTGGAGCTCGTCCATTGCGTCGTGCGATTGAACGTTATATTGAAGATACGCTTTCGGAAAATATTCTCCGCGGCGAATTCAAAGGCAAGAACGTTATCAAAATCGAAGTGCAGGACGAAGACCACCTGAAATTCGAAGGCTTATTTGAAGAAAAGCCAAAGGTCGAACCAGTCGCGGCGGCGGCAGCAATCGCACCGGCTGCAAACGACGCCCAGCCAAACGCCGACCAAAGCCCGACCGAAGGTACGTAACGAATTTAAGATTTAAAAATTCATATTTAATATTTTAAAGCCTCTTGATTTTCAGGAGGCTTTTTTGTTTATAAAGCTATAGAATTATGCTAAAGTATTCTATTAATTTTGATATTTGATATTTAATTTTTGATATTGTTATATGGCCAGTCACAATTTAGCACGAATAAAAATCGAAGACTACGATATCGTCGGCTACTCGGTAGCGGGCGAAGAGACTGTCGTGTCGATACCGCAGCTTGATGTCTGTTTCGACATCGGCAAAGCGCCCGACCAGCTTATAAGCATAAACAATTGTTTGCTCACGCACGGCCATATCGACCACGCGGCTGGTATCGCGTATTATCTTTCGCACAGAAAATTCTGCGGACAAAAAGCGGGCACTGTTTTAGCGTCTGAAAATGTGCTGTCTTGTATTGAAGATATAATCAAAACATGGGGCAGACTCGACGGCAGCAGAATACAGGCCAATCTTGTTCCGATGGAAGACGGCAAGGACTATTTCATCAAACCGAATCTTTTCGTTCGTGCTTTCGCGACAAAACACTGCAAAGGTTCACTGGGTTTTACCGTTATTGAAACAAAGAAAAAGCTAAAGGAAGAATATCTCGGTCTTACCGGCCACGAGCTTGTCGAGCTGAAGAAGAAAAATATCGAGATTGATTATCCGGTCGAAACTCCGATTGCGACGTATCTGGGCGATACGAGATATGTGGATTTTTCAAAATACGATTTCATCGCCAAGAGTAAATTTCTGATTGCCGAGTGTACGTTCATCGCCGATGAGCATACCGACAGGGCGCTTGCCGGCGAACACATGCACCTTGATGATTTTGTAAAAATGGTTGGCGAACTTGACAATCAACACGTGATTGTAACACACTTGAGTCAGAGAACATATATTGTTGAAGCGAAAAAAATGCTCAAGGAAAGATTAAGCCCCGATATGTTCGCAAAGACAATTCTGCTGATGGACAGAAAAAACCACATCAAATAATTGAAGATTGTCGAAGACCCCTTCGGGGAAGATTGGATTTTCGTTACAATCAGAGCCGCGACCGTAAGCGAGCGGGTTTCAGTTTCTAAAAAGTCAAACGAAATCGTAAATATATGTGTTGAAGCGGTTTGATAAGGCAGAAAGACAAATGGATGTTTTTCATGAAATTTTTTTTCTGCCGAAATCAACGACATAATAAAATCAAAATTCCAAATTGGATGTTCGATGTTCAGTGTTCGATGTTGGACGTTCAGAAAATCTTCGTGTCTATTCGTGCGTTTTCGTGGTTTCAAAATCCGTGTTGTCAGTGTAATCAGCGATAAAAAATAAAATTAAGAAAAAAATATTAGTGCCTTGGTGCCTTAGTGGCTGCGTAAAAGTAACGCAAGTTTTCCAAAACCCCATTTTCAACTTTTACGATTTCTTACGATTTTACTGCATTTCATTGCTCATTTAGTTTAATTCACTTCATTTTACTGTCTTTTTGTTTCATTTTGTTACCATCAAAACTTGCGCCTTGCGTGATTTTGCGAAAAAGTCGCGCACGTTTGGTTAAATCAGAACTTGCGCATACAACATATAGTGTACCTGAAATTTTGCGCAAGCCGAAACCTGCGCGAAATTTGTGAATTTTAGAAAATTTTGATTTTTGTGAATGTTTTAAAATGTTTTTTGAGTGTTTTGTCTGAAACGTGCGCATATTGCGCGCAATTTTGAAAAAAAACGGGAAAAATGAAAATTCCGCTAACTCTCTTTTTGATATTGAATTGTATCAAAATTTTGCGAGAACTTGCGCATTCTGATTTTTGCGAAAAAGCGTTATAAGTCTTTATTTCCCGTTGAATCGCCGGATTTACGAACGATAAAACGTGCGCGTTTTAATTTATTCTTCGGTTTCCTGCGAGTCTTGTTTTTGCAAATCGCCGATTGAGCATGGCTCTGCGACTTTTCTATAGCCGAGTGTTTGGACGATTTCCAAAACTTCTGTCCAGCTTGGGAAAGGTTTGTTGTTTTGCTTTTTATATTGGTTAACGGCCATTACAAATGTAAACTGTTCATCGGTCATCTGGCCTTCTTCGGCTGCGCGCCTATCGTCAGAGCGTCTTACGCCGGGGCCGCGGCGGCGGTCGAGGTTCATTCTTCTATCGGATGCACTTGCACGTCTTTCAGCGGTCTGCTGTCTTGCCTTTGCGTAACAACTATCTAAATCTGCTTTATATTCTTCCACTTCTATTACCTCATTTAATGTCGTTTGCATTTAAATCTCGTTTCCATCGTTAAAATTATTTTGGTTGTCGTATGGGTTGTCCCATTCAGAATCATTGAACGCGTCGTCTAAGAAATTGTCGAAATCCTGCTCCGACTCGATAATTTTTTGAGCCTGGTCGAGCAGATGTTCCGGCACCATCACCGCTATACCAATTACGGCCATCGAATAACTTTTCTGCGTCGCTGTTATAGCGGGAATATTATTCTTAATGAGAATGTCGCGATAGTCATTTGCTAAATCGACATCCTCGGCGATAGCGACCGTAACATAGTCCTCCAAAGCCGATTTCTGGTTATTCACATTTTCATCGTTACTGTTCATAATTCGCTTTCAGAGGCTCGCTCGTATTAACTGCGTAAAACGAGTAAGTCCAAAGATGCTGTAAAACGGTCTCTGAAAGTGTTTTCGACCAAAAACAAGGGTCGGATAATGTAAAAAAGTGAGTAAAACAGCCAATAAATGCAAAATTTTGTACTTTTTCGCAAATTTTTTGTTGCAAAAGGTCTTATAAAGGCACAGAATACCGTCCAGTAAGTCGGTTCTGTCGTAATGAGCCGATAATAAAAAGGAATTGTTGTTTTATTTGCATGGAGGAATCCTAACATGGCAAAGAAAAAAGCTGGAAAAGAGTCTTTGATTGTTGCAAGCAAAGTCAAAGCATATGTAAAGAGCAAAAAGATGATGACATCTGCTGATGCTCTTGGCGCTTTAAGCGATAAAATTTATTGTATGCTTGATGGCGCTTGCGAAAGAACAAAGGCTAACAGACGCAGCACTTTGAAGCCGCAAGATCTGTAATAGTTACAGATTCGAAAACAACGAAACCGACCTCTACAATATTTGAAATCTCAAAAAGATATTTTAAATTAATAGTGGTCGGTTTTTTTTGTTAAAAACTTAATAATATTTTTCCTCGATTGTATTTTTAAGCATTTATTACACTTTTTTTCGACTTTCCATAACTTTACGTCCTATAACCATCAAAAGCCTGCCTGACGATACTGAAAATTGATTTTATAGGAACAATTTATTAATTATAGATGGGGAAAAAACCGATTATACATATTATACATAATTTTATTTTATAATCGGAGAATTGTAAATCTTGAAGGTGTTTATGTTAGGTTGGGAATTCCCGCCATTCATTAGTGGCGGTCTTGGCACAGCTTGCTATGGTTTGACAAAAGCTATGAGCAAACTGGGTCTGGAAATTACGTTCGTTCTGCCAAGAATGGTACGTGCCGAAGGTATGTCCAGCCATATAAATCTCCGAACACCAGCCGACATCAAGGGCGGCCATCTCGAATGGGAAACCGAAGAGATAAAAAATCTGCGGATTAAGACCATCGATTCTCCGTTGCAGCCTTATGACACTCCGGAATCATATCAAAGCGAAATCGAAGAGATTATCCGCACCAAAAAAGAAAGAATGACGGGCATTGTTGACAATGACCATCTGCAGGACAACGGTCATTACGCAGGCGATATGTATTCTGAAGTGCATCGTTACGCCGCGGCAGCAGTTAGACTGGCGCAGCAGGAAAGTTTCGATGTTATTCACGCACACGACTGGATGACTTATTCGGCCGGTATCGCAGTGGCGGCAATCAGCGGCAAACCGCTGGTAATTCACGTTCACTCGACTGAATTCGACCGCAGCGGCGAACATGTGAATCAAATGATTTACAATCTTGAGCGGGCAGGTATGCACGCGGCGGACAGGATTATCGCTGTCAGCTATCTTACAAAAAATATTATTTTGTCACGCTACGGTGTAGCCGGCGACAAAGTTGAAGTTGTTTATAACGGTATCGAAAAGAACGGCAGCAGTTTTGGACTGGGCAAAATCGGAATCAGCAGAGATGAAAAAATCGTGCTGTTCCTCGGCAGAATCACAATGCAGAAAGGCCCGGAATATTTCCTCGGCGCAGCCAAGAAGGTTCTCGAAGTTATGGACAATGTCCGCTTCGTTATGGCAGGTTCCGGCGATATGATGAAACGAACAATCGAACTGGCAGCCCAACTCGGTATCGGCGGAAAAGTATTGTTCACAGGCTTTTTACGCGGTGAAGACGTCCGCAAAGTCTATGAAAGAGCCGACCTTTATGTTATGCCCAGCGTATCAGAGCCTTTCGGCATCGCACCGCTTGAGGCGCTCAATAACGATGTGCCGGTATTAATCAGCAAACAAAGCGGCGTTTCAGAAGTTCTGACGCACGTTTTGAAAGCGGATTTTTGGGACGTAAACGAAATCGCAAATAAAATCGTCGCGGTATTAAAATACCCGCCTCTGCAAATGACACTCAAAGAACATGGAAACTATGAGGTCAGGAAGTTGAAATGGGAAGACGCCGCTGAAAAATGCAAACAGGTATATTTACAGGTTATAGAACAAGCTGTCTGCGTTTAACCGAAAATAAAAAATAAAAATGTAAAATGAAAAATTAAGGAAGTCGTCCCGCAGGGACTCCAATTTTTTTATATTTTATATTTAATTTTGTTATCAAGGGATTGATATATATGCCATCAGTTTGCTTTTATTTTCAGGTACATCAGCCATTCAGGTTGAGGCACTATACCGTTTTCGATCACGACCACAGATATTTTGACGAATTCAAAAACAAATCCATTTGTCAAAAAGTCGCCAACAAATGCTATTTGCCCGCCAACAGAGTAATTCTCGATTTGATTAAACAGCACGAAGGCAGATTTCGCGTGGCATACAGTATCACCGGCATTTTGCTCGAACAACTGGCCGATTACGCGCCGGAAGTGATGAGCACATTCGATGCGCTGGCAAGAACCGGCTGTGTGGAATTTCTGGCCGAGACTTATTATCACAGCTTGAGCTTTTTATACTCGCGCGGCGAGTTCAGAGACCAGATTTTTAAGCATATTGATACAGTTGAAACGCTTTTTGGGCAAAGGCCGAGGGTTTTCCGCAATACCGAACTAATATATAGTAATGATTTAGCGGCCGAACTGGAGTCTATGGGTATTTTTGATGGCGTTATTACAGAAGGTGCTGACAAAATACTATGGGGCAGGAGTCCTAATTTTCTGTATAAGCCGCCGGGAGACGGCAAAATCAAGATTTTGCTCAAAAATTACGCATTGAGCGATGATATAGCTTTTCGATTCTCGAACCGAGGCTGGAATGAATGGCCTTTAAAAACGGAAAAATTCACAAATTGGGTAAATCAGATAAACGGCAACGGATACGTAGCCAATCTGTTTATGGATTATGAAACTTTCGGCGAACATCAATGGGAGGATACCGGCATATTCGATTTCCTTAGGTATTTGCCAGGCGAGGTATTAAAGCATCCGGATAATAATTTCAAAACGCCTTCAGAAGCGATTGCATCTTATCCGGCAACGGATACAATAGATGTGCCGACGCTGATAAGCTGGGCGGATACGGAACGAGATGTCTCGGCATGGCTGGGCAATGCGATGCAGTCGAACGCGCTGCACGAAATTTACCGTATGGAACAGAATATTAAAAAGGCAGGCGATGTTAAATTGCTTTCTGACTGGCGCAAGCTGCAGACGTCAGACCATTTTTATTATATGTGCACCAAGTGGTTTTCAGACGGCGATGTTCATAAATATTTTAATCCTTATGATTCACCTTATGACTCTTATATTAATTTTATGAACATCATTGGCAATCTCGAAAAGAGATGCGGCAAACATCCGAAAGTCCGCAAGAAAACCAGTGAGACCGAACAGGTAGTAATATAGTGATTCATATACCCTTAAGGGTAGTAAATTCCCGCGATTGGAAGAGTAAGGTAATATTTTAAAGCACTTACCCGCGGATTAACGGGAAAATTCAATAGTGATCAGTATATATAGGAGCTAAAAGAGTCGTGGCTGAACAAACTCTTCAAATATCAAAACCGCAACATGCGAATAAGACCGAGTACGAAAGGCTTGTGAACACCGAATGGCTGCTGACCAACAGGCGGGGCAGTTTCGCGTGCGGCAGTCTTTGCGGAACAAATACCCGTCGTTATCATGGTCTGCTTGTCGGCGCGATTAAGCCGGTCATCAACAGAACTGTTGCGCTGGCCAACTGTCTTGAAACAATAATCACAGAACGCGACAGGTTCAATCTAAATCATTTCGAGTTCGACCCGCCTTCAACGGATAAGCCTGCGGTATTACCGAAAGGTTTTAGTAAAGACGTTGGTGTGCATTTCAATTACTCGACGCCGCAGTTCGACCTTGTCAAAAGCATTTATCTGGCAGGCGATGCTGATATTGTCGCAATCGAATATAATTTTACATTAGTTCGTGAAAAATTCGAATTCAACGTCAGGCCGCTGGCCGCGATGAGAAGTTATCATCATCTCGGCAAGAGGAGTGAGCAATTCAGCTCTGAACTGCAAGAAGATTTTCTGATTGTAAAAAACAGTGATATGCCGGAAGTGCAGCTTCTGATGGCGACCGACGAAATGGCTTTCATCGAAGAAAAGCAATGGTGGCACAATTTCTTCTACCGCGTGGAAAAGAAACGCGGATTCGATTATGCGGAGGATTTGTGGTCGCCTGGCTATTTTAGAAGAACTATCGACGGCCCTGTAAGAATTGTGTTATGGTCCGGCTTCGGCAACAGCACGTTCAGTTCTAAAATGATAGGTCTGGATATCGATGTAATAATCGACGACCTGAAATTACAGCACAAGCAATTAGTAAGTAATCTCAAAGTAAAAGACGACACTATTCAACTGCTTGCATTGGCCGGCGACCAGTTCGTTATAGACAAGAAGGTTGAAAAACTTAAAACAAAATCGATAATCGCCGGCTTCCCATGGTTCGCCGATTGGGGCAGAGACGCGTTTATATCGCTCGAAGGTCTGCTGCTTTGCTGTGGTAGGTACGATGATGCCAACGCGGTACTGCTGAACTTTGCGTACAACGCCGACGAAGGTATGATTGCCAATTTCTTCGGCGACGACCAGACCGGCGCAAGCTATAATAGTATCGATGCGTCGCTATGGTTTATTCATGCGGCGTTCAAATATCTAAAAGCCAGCAACGACACAAGAGGTTTCAGTTCAAGACTGATGCCGGTCATTCGCTGGATTATAGATTCTTATCTGCAGGGCACGAAATTCGGAATCAAAGCCGACACCGACAGCTTAATCACCGGCGGTTCGCTCGATACTCAACTGACGTGGATGGACGCAAAGTGTAATGGTGAAGTAATGACGCCTCGCAACGGCAAGGCTGTGGAAATAAACGCGCTGTGGTACAACGCGGTTTGTAATTGTGCGGAATTTTATCGCGGCAAAGACGCGGTGCTGACCGAAAGATTTCAAAACCTGTCCGAAAGAATCTCTGACGGTTTCACCAGATGTTTCTGGTATCAGCATGGCCGATACCTTTACGATTGTGTAAACAACGATTACAAAGACACAAGCGTTCGGCCGAATCAGATTTTCGCGGTATCGCTTCCGTTCTCGCCTTTGGATATTGAAAAACAAAAAGCGGTCGTAGCGTGTGTCGAGGAAAATCTATTAACGCCTTACGGGCTGCGGACTCTTGCGCCGGGCGACGCTAAATATATCGGCACATATCGCGGCGGGCCAAGCGAGCGCGACAGGGCATATCATCAGGGCACAGTATGGCCGTGGCTCATCGGCGGATTTACCGAAGCGTACCTGAAAGTCAATAATCACAGTAAGCAGAGCAAAAAAATAAGCATCGACAGACTCCAACCTCTTCTTGAACATTTCGCAAACAGCGGATGCATAGGAAGCATAAGTGAAGTGTTTGACGGCGACGAGCCGCATCTTTGCGGAGGCGCTTTCGCACAGGCATGGAGCGTGGGCGAAGTTCTGCGTGCGTATATGATGGCACACACATAAAATAAATCAAAAATCAAAATGTAAAAATCAAAATTGCAGAACGGCCTGATGGCCGGGCTGTTTTTATTCTTCTTTTTCCACAGCGACGAGATTTATATATCCGTGTTTTACTCCGCGAAGGCTAATCATTTTTTCGCCAAGTGTATTAATGTCGCACGCCATTCCCCTGACCAAAAGAACCTCAAGACAGTTGTTCCTGTCTATATAGACGTGGATTGATGAGATTGTTTTGACCGGTTTGTCATGGCCGAGTTTTTTGAATACTGACGAAATGTGTGCAGTATGATGATCGTAAACGAGGTATATCGCGCCGATTGCGGGAGTTCTTTTGTGTTCGAGTTTTTCTTTCGACAGTTGTTCGCGGATCAAATCACGAATTGCTTCCGAACGATTTTTGTATCCCTTTTCCGTGATTTCCTTGTCGAAAAGCTTGAGCAAATCGCTTTCGAGCGAAACTCCAATGCGCTCTATGTCACTCATTTTTTTTCTCCCGTGTCCGTAACCGTTCCTGTCGTCCCTACAGGGGCAACACAAAAAATATAAATTAAAGGTTCATCTGTATTATTGATAATATTATGTTCTGTTTTCGGCGGAATATAGGCAAATTGTCCTGCTTCAACGGCGATAACTTTCTTTTCAATGACTGCCTGGCCTTTTCCGGACAGGAAAATCAGCATTTCTTCCTGACTACCGGTGTTGTGCAGGCCGCAATCAAAACCGGGGTTCAAAAAAACCCTGCCTGAATGTAAGCCCTTTGTTTTCGGCGGCTTAAGCAATGATTGATATTCAGTGCTGTTCGGCAGTTCCTGTACAATCGATTTCAACGTCATCAAGTTACCTCCTAAAAACTTTTAGTACATTCTACCTAAACTTAAAAATTTATCAAATTATTTGATACCCTTTATGGTCGTAAATTCCCGCAATTGTGATGTATCTCGTCGCTCGTGAAGCGTGAAGCGAAATACGAGATACGTTTCACGAGATGCGATTGTCCCCGCGGATTATCGGTAAAATTTAATGACAACCGACAAAAATTCCTTGACGCGGTAATACATTTTTCTTATTATTATGCGCGTTGGTAGTACGAATTTTAATTTTTTATGCGCAAAAAGGGAAAAGAAGATCATGAGAGAAGCAGGAAGAAGAAGATTCTTTAGTTTGGCAATTACTATGTTGTTATTTTCTACAGTTTGTTTGGCGGAGAGCAACTGGAATTTGCAGGAGCCAAATTCTACGGGCGGAGCAAAAAGCTCGTGGGTAACCAGTACGGAGAAAGTTGCTGTTGAGGGAACTATTTTGAACAGACCGGAATATATGCTGAATGGAACGCCGAATTATAATGAAATTACAGGTAATCCTGGCGGTCAATGGCAGATGTACATTCAGGGTGATGTTGCAGCAGACCACTCGGGCACTGCTTTGTGGATGGGGCAAAATTATCAAAATATGATATATGCCGGTGGTTATGGCAGATATACAAACGAAGAGTGGGCAGCTCTTGTTAACCAATTAAATCACGATCCAGTTACCGGCCACAGATTTATGCCAGGCGATAAGGTTCAAATAACAGGCCTTGCGAAGTTTTATGCCGGTAAAATCAATCTCGGCGAACGACATAGTACAGACCCTGATAATGACGTTGCGATTTCACTTGTCGAACTCGGCGCGGGTCTGCCGGAGCCGGAGGTTGTAGAATTAGATAAGGTTAAAAATTCAAGCGATGCCTTTATATTCGACCAGACCAGAGCAACCGGCTGCGAATATTATCAGGGCAGACTTGTTCGTGTTAAAGATGTAAACTTTGTCAATCCTGGTTCGTGGGCGCCGGATACAACATTAACAGTAAAAGACGGTACGGGCAGAACATTTCCTGTTAAACTCGGCATTGGGCCGGGAATTACCGCAGGTTCAAATAACCTGACCACACAGTTTGACATCATCGCTATTTTTGACCAGGAAGATGGGACGAAGCCAAATACGGAAGGTTATTGCCTTTGGGTTGTAAATTATGATGGTAATGGTCAGATTCTCGGTGACGGATGCGATTTGACAGGCGTATTTGCCGCCGGCGATATTAATAAAGACTGCGTAGTGAACTTTGAAGATTTCGCAATGATGTCTGCGGATTGGCTCAAGTGCAGCAATCCTTTATTAAGTGGATGTGAATAAAAAATGATGAAACTAAAACGAGCTTTTACACTAACGGAATTATTGGTAGTTATATCAATAATAGCTTTGCTGCTTGCGGTACTTCTGCCGTCATTGTCAAAGGCTCGTTTACAAGCAAAAATAGTTGTAGTTAATGCCGAACTATCCGACATCGGTCTTGGCCTTGAGGCTTATTCTTTTGATAATTTTGGCAATTATCCGCCAACTCGTGTGGATTGCAACCCTGAAGCTCGTCCTTATATGTACGCTCTTCCACAGGAACTTGTCAAAGGCGGATATATGCCCGGCGGACAAGCAGGCAGCGTGTCATATTCTAAAATCGAGGACAAATTCAATCCCGGTATTCCATACAAATATATAGCTGTCGGGAAAAGATACGATTATTCGGGTTCGCCTACGACTCAATATCTGTGGATAGCTGACGGTTATCCGTGCAGCGCAGGTCAGACGTATCGTTCATACAAAGACCCTAAAATATCGCCTGTTACATGGGCGGTATTCAGTATTGGGCCAAAGTTTGATGAAAATAATCTGGCGAAGATAGACAAAGGATTTCCGGTTGATAAAACATATTGGTATTCCCCACAGGTACACAGCGGAATTATTACCAGAGTTAAACTTAAAGATAAACTCCAGCACATCGGCACATTCCTGAAATAGCAAAAACAGTCCTATTGTTTTTTTCATCTGTTCGGATACAATTCCGCGCTGACAGATTTTATTTAAAGGAATGAATTATGATTAAAGACCCACATATTATTCTCGGCGTTCATATCACAGACAGAATCAAACACGTTGGCCAGATTCAGCAGGTTTTAACAGAATTCGGATGCTATGTAAAAACACGTCTCGGTCTGCACGATGCGGGCAAGGATTTCTGTTCGCCGAATGGCCTGATGATTTTGGAACTTGCCGGCGATGCTAAAAAATGCGCAGAACTCGAGCAGAAATTGAAAGCAATCGAAGGCACAGACGTTCAAAAAATGGTCTTCACGCACGACTAAGCTATAAAGCAAATTCTTCAGTTTTTAAACTGTGTGTGTCGAGAATGACGAGGTTTCCTTTACCGCAGACCCAGTCGGTTGCTTCGCCGGGGTTGATTATCAATGTTCTGCCGACAGTTCGAATGTCTCTAAAATGTGTGTGGCCGTAAATGATGATGTCGTACTTCTGGCTGACGATAATTTCCTCCAGAACGCTGGGCTTGTGCGTCATAAAGATTTTCTTATCGCCGATTTCGCCGGAATACGGGTCCTGATAGATTTCGCCGCCAAAACTCTCCACTACGCTCTTTAGGACAAACTTTTCGCCGTCGTTATTGCCGTAAATCGCGATAAATTTCGCGTTTTTGCAGTCTTTAAACGCATTAGCCGTATATTGCGAGACAATATCGCCGGCGTGGAAGATATATTGAACCTTCTGGGTGTTGAAAATCTCTATCGCTTTCAAAACGTTGACGTGATGGTCGTGCGTGTCCGTAATTATGCCGATTTTCATTGCTGTTCCTTTTTCTAATTTTATCATTATAAAATATTGTCGAACTTTCGTCAAATATGTATAATACGCCGAAAATTTAAGTAATCTGATTTTTGAAAGGTATAAAAATGGCAAGTGCCCCGAAAGCAAATGCAATCGTAAGTCAATCCGGCGGCCCAACAGGCGTTATCAACGCATCACTGGTCGGCGTTATTGAAGAAGCAAAGAAACATCCTGAAATACAGAACCTCTACGGTGCTATCCACGCTGTAAGCGGTATCGTTAAGGAAAATTTCATAGACCTGATGAAAATATCCGGCGCTGAACTGGAAGTTACGGCCGCCAGCCCATCATCAGCACTCGGCTCAAGCAGAGACAAACCAGACGCTGAATATTGCAAGAAGGTTCTTGATGTCTTCAAGAAACGCGACATCCGCTATTTCTTCTACATCGGCGGCAACGATTCAGCCAATACCTGCCATATCATCAATACTATGGCTATCGAAGCGAAATATGAATTAAGGGCATTCCACGTTCCGAAGACAATCGACAACGACCTGCTCGTAACAGACCATTGCCCCGGCTTCGGCACAGCGGCGAAATTCGTATCGTGCGCTTTGATGGGCGATGATTTGGATAACAGGGCACTGCCGGGCATTAAAATCGATGTGATAATGGGACGCCACGCAGGCTTCCTGACAGCGGCAGCGGCCCTTGGCAAACAGAGAGACGATGACGGCCCGCACCTCGTGTATCTGCCGGAAAGACCAATCACAATGGATAAATTCCTTTCGGATGTCGATTCGGTTTACAAAAAATTAGGTCGCTGTGTTATCGCGGTTAGCGAAGGTATGAGCGATGTTGACCACAAGACGTGGGCTGAAAAGATTACCGAAACAAACGAGCGCGACTCGCACGGCAACGTTCAGCTTTCAGGTACCGGCGCTTTGGCTGATTTCCTCGCATCACAGATTAAGGCAAAATTGAAAGTTAAACGCGTTCGCGCAGACACTTTCGGCTATTTGCAGAGAAGTTTCGCAGGTTTGCAGTCGGCTGTCGATGTAACTGAAGCAAGATGGTGCGGCAGACACGCGGTTCAATTCGCGATGACGCAACTCAACGGCTCGGTCGCGATGAAACGCATAGGCAGCGGCAAGAACTACGGCGTTGAACTGTTCAGAACAGAGCTGAAAAACGTCGCTGAAAAAACAAAATCGCTTGCTGATGAATATATTAATAAAGACGGCAACGGCATAACACAAGCCTTTGTGGAGTATGCACTTCCGCTTACCGGCGGACTGCCGAAAACTGAATATCTCGGAAACAGACCGAAAATTTAATTGCGAGCAGTATAGTATAATTTTCCGAAATTTGTTTCGGCATGAGAGTATATCTACTCAATAGGTCTATTTCTGAAAGGATAGAGAATGAAACATACTAAAGTAATACTGGCTTTGTTTGTTATACTGTTGTTCAGTATGACGATGGCTTATGCCGGCGACAAAAAAGGCAAAGCTGACAAAAAATGCCAGGCCGTAAAGGCATGCAAAGACGTTAATGACAACAATACGGTAAAGCAATGTGCTGCGAAACGTAAAAACATGGAAAAATGCAAACAGGACGCAGCAAGCAAAGGCGAAAAGAAGGGCTGGTTCTCTTCGTGGTTTGGCCAAAAGGATGCAAAAACCTCCGACAAGACCTGCTCATCCAAATGCACAAAGGACTGCTCAAAATGTCCCCAAAAATGCACTATGAAAGATAAGGAAAAATGCGAAACGAAATGTCCTGCGATGCAGGCTAAAAGTATGAAGAATTGCAAAAAAGCGAAAGCCTGCCAAAAACCAGCAGACCCAAACGCACCTAAGACTAAATAGTTTTGGGATTGTTTAAAATGTATATGGCTGTGCCGGAGAATTTTCGGTACAGCCATTTTTTTTGCGTTCAGCACGAATCTGCTGTAAAATACCCGCTCTTTATGTTGTCTAATTTAATAAATTTGCTTCCGCAGGATTTCAGCAATGCTCAATGGTTGATACTTGGCTTGTGTGCAGTTCTTGTCGGCCTGAATAAAACCGCACTGCCGGGCGTGGGCATTGTCGTGGTGCCGCTGATAGCCTCGTTTTTTTCAGCGCGTGCTTCGACAGGATTGCTTTTGCCGATTCTTGCTTTGGCGGATTTGTTCGCGGTTGGTTATTATCATCGCCATGCGAACTGGAAAATAATTTTAAAACTTCTACCCGCGGCGGTGGTTGGCATCGCGGCCGGTTCAATTATAATTCGCCTGATTGACGACCAGACGCTTCGGCCTGTCATCGGCGTTATAGTTCTTGTGATGCTTGCGATGAATATTTTGAGAGAAAAATATCTGAAAGATGATTTTTCGCAGAGTATGTTTTTCGCTGTTATGATGGGTTTTCTGGCGGGCGTTACAACACAGCTTGCCAACGCGGCCGGCCCGATAATGACAATTTATCTGCTTGCGATGAGACTGCCCAAGTATGAATTTATTGGCACAGGCGCATTGTATGCCCTGATTCTGAACTGGCTCAAGATGGGAATCTTCGCGACCGAAGGCAGAATCACGATGCAGACGATGGCGGCTGATATTGCGATGCTTCCGCTTATTGCCGTCGGCGCAGTAGCGGGAATTTTCATCCTCAAAAAAGTTCCTCAAAAATGGTTCAATATCGCGGTGCAGTTTCTTGCCGCCGCCGCTGCGATTAAACTGCTTTTTTAAGTTTAGAAAATCGTTTGCCTAAAATTTATAAGAGAGACTTAAGCTGAACCAATATTCATCATTTTCGTTTACGGAATCTTCCCACGATGACTGATAATAGAATCCGGGTGTGAAGGTGAAATTATTTGTAAGCTCGAATGGCGATGCTATTTTGAAAACTGCGTGCGACCAGTCGTGATCGACGGAATTATAGCCTGTATTAGGAATGTAAGCGCCGTCGTTGTAAACCACATCAACGCCGAGTTGTACCGGCTGGCAGGTTGTGTTTGGCAGAATTTTCGGAAAGTTCAAAGTATATCCCAAACCAAAAATGTGAAACGAGCCGCCGTAATCGCGAACATCCGAATGCGATTCGGCCGGCCATAAATATACAAAAGTATAACTTGGCACAAGACCGCCGGGTAAAATCTTCGGCCATGAAAACGAAGAAAACACTTCCTGCATATTGGCTGTTTTTCTTGACATGCCGGGATAGGAATAATATGCCCATCCGATTTTATAATCTGTTGCAAAAATATCATCTTTGAAGAAGCTGCCGGTATAATATAGGGTGTAATCCAGTTCCTTGCTGTCTTCGAAGCCGCTTTGGTTTGCCATCGACGCCCAGATGTTAACGCCAAAGCCTGTTTGGTAAAGGTCCAAATCTATGCTCGGCTGAAATCCGCCGTGATTGTCAGGATAGCAATCGAAGCCTCTCCATATATATCTGCTTACATACGTCGCATCGAATGTGACGCCAAGTTTCTTTTGCGGTTGGGTTTCCTGTGCGGCAGAAAGAACTGCGGTGCAGGCAAAAAAGATGACTATTCCAATTAAAGGTTTTCTGTCTATTTTAACACCTCAATGATTACGTCAGACTTCTACTATATCGTCCAATAATTGAATGGAAATTCAATGTTTTTTGAAATCAGGTATTTACTGAAATAGAAATAGATACAGACTCATTCAAAAAGTGCCGAAATACTAATGGTATAATGGAGAAATGCCAAATGCTTGAGAAATCAAATAATAAAATTCCTCTGAAGCGCTACATTTCGCAGCGGTTCTTCAAAGCCGCTCTGCTTCCGCTTTTGGTGATTGAGTTGGCATTAGTTATAATATATTTTACGGTTAATGCTTACAACGCTTTTCAGACCAAACAAACTCTTGAAAAAATCAGTAAATCGCATTTGCAGGAAATCACCACCGGCCAGGCTTCAAGGATTAACGTACAACTTAATTCTGTTACATCGCTGGCTTACGTGCTTCAGCGTGAAACCGAACTATTTTTTAATAAGCCCGACTTGTTTGTGCGAACAGCAGATACTGCGAATTATGAGTTTGCGAAGAACGGTGTTTATTACAAATTGAAAGATGATGGGGGATGCAGCCTTTTTTATTCATCGCTATATCCGATCAGAGACGCGGAAAAAGAAAAGGCGGTGGGGTCCGAATCGCTCGACCCTATTTACCGAAATATTTATGAAAGCAACCGAAATATTGTCGCGGTTTATCTTAATACCTACGATTCGATGAATCGTTATTATCCATTCATGGAAGATTGTTATTCTCAATATCCGGCAGATATGAATATACCGGAATACAATTTTTATTATCTGGCCGACGCAATTCACAATCCGGAACGAAAACCTGTCTGGACGGAGTCGTATCTCGACCCGGCGGGAAAAGGGTGGATGATGTCGTGCATTGTTCCGATTTACAAGGGAGAATTTCTCGAGGGCGTAGTGGGTATCGATATCACGATAGATGAATTTATAAAAAATATTCTGGCACTGAATCTTCCGTGGAACGCCAAGGCGTTTCTGGTTGATTCCAACGGTATCATTATGGCAATGCCACAGGAAGCAGCTGAAGTGTTCGGCTTACAGGAACTTCAGAAATACGTTTACACGAATAAGGTTTATCAGGACACATTCAAACCAAACGAATTTAATCTGAAAAACAGCCGGAAGGAAATTGCTGAATCGGTAACGAATCTTATGGACAAACAGAAAGGCGTTGAAAGGCTCAATATAGGTGCTGCATCATATTTTCTCACACAGACAACAGTTGACGAGACAGGCTGGAAATTGTTCATTATCGCCGACAGAAATATAATTATTGCACCAGCGATTGCTCTGGTAAAAAATTTCGAAATCGTTGGATATCTGGCCATAGGTCTGATGGTATTGTTTTATCTGACGTTTTTCGCTTATCTGTTTAGGCACACGGCTATAATATCATCCGAACTGGCCTATCCTGTTGAGGCTATTGTTAAAGCGAGCTGTAAAATTTCCAAAGGTGATTATAATGCGGTGTTTACGCCGAGTAAAATAACGGAAATGGAACTTCTTTCATTCACATTTAGGGAAATGGCGAATGATCTTAAGAATTTACATTCTAATTTGGAATCAGCGGTAACGGAACGAACATTACAATTGGAAATGATAAATCAAGAATTAAAAAACTTTGTGTATGTTGCATCGCACGATCTTCGTGAGCCGTTACGGAAAATAACGGTCTTTGCGGAAATGCTTAAAAATTCTCTCAAAGACAAAGTTGACAATTCGGAAGCGGAAAATCTGCATTATATGGTTGACGGCGCAGAGAGAATGAAAAAAATGATTGACGGGCTTCTTGTTTATTCGCGAGTAAGTATGCAGCCGCACCCGTTCCAGCAAATAGACCTTAACGAAATTGTAAGCCAGATCAGCAAATTCGAGCTGTCTGTTCTTATCGAGGAAAAGAATGTAATCCTCGAAGTACCAAAACCACTTCCGGTTATAATGGGTGATGAATCGCAGATAACCCAGCTTTTACAAAATCTTATCGCCAACGGAATAAAATATCAGAAGAAAGATAATAAACCGATAATCAAAATCACATCCAAATCAGCCGCTGACGGTATGACGCAAATAGAAGTAGCAGATAACGGAATAGGAATCAAGCCCGAATATCACAGTGCCGTATTTGGAATGTTTAAACGCCTGCATGGCAAAGAATACGAAGGTACGGGAATTGGCCTTGCCACGTGCAAGAAAATTGTTGAAAGACACAATGGCAAAATCGGCCTCGAATCACAGCCCGACCAGGGCTCGACATTCTGGTTTACAATAGGCCAAGTGCCGGCAATGGCGAGCACAGTGGTCAATACCTGAGTCCTATAACAATTATTACAAAGTCTAAAATAATTATTAAATCGTTCCAAAACGCATATTAGTAATTCACCTCTAAAATATAGCCGAAAGAAGATATATACTTTGTAAGAGCACTAATGGATAACGTTAAGACATCACTGGTACGAAAAGTTGCTATCTGTATAGGACTGATATTTGTCCTGTTGCTGTCTCTCATTCTATTCGCATCCCAAGCAATAGTTCTGTCAGGTTTCCAAAAACTTGAGAAGCAGGATGTCCAAACAAATCTTACACGTGCCCAGCACAGTATCAACAATGAAATCAATGGTTTAGCCAGAACGTGCGGCGATTGGGCGATATGGGACGATGCACGTGATTACGTACTCGGCAAGAAGTCTGACTTTGTCACTGCTAACATTACAATGGAAGTTTTGTCAAATTTAGAACTTAATTTTATGATTTATTTGGACAAGGAAGGAAAAGTTGTCCATTCATCAGTTGTCGATTATGTAAATAAAACTGACGCCAATCTCCCTGAAGGACTCGAGGCGCTTCTTCTTAGCAAAAAGCTGTTAGCGAATCTTAAAGAGCCTGAAGACTGTAAAACAGGGATTGTGATACTATCCGATATTCCGGTATTGGTTGCGGCTCAACCGATAACAAATAATAACCGGAAAAAACCAATAAATGGAATGTTAATACTGGGCCGTTATCTGGATAATAATGTTATCGAGAAATTGCGCAAGAATACCTGCCTGGATGTTAAAATCTCAAAAAAAGAAATCAAGGCGGCATCACAAACTCAAGATGTCGTTGAAATATTGGATAAGAATATAATTTCAGGATATACTAACGTTTATGACATCGGCACGGATAAGCATATTACCTTGCAAATAGATATGCCGAGAAAAATATACCACTACGGCGAAAATACCATTCATTATTTTATCTTTACGATGGCATTAATCGCACTTTTGATTATGGCCAGCCTGCTGTATATTTTACAGATAATAGTGCTCAAGCCGCTGGATACACTTACGTCTAATTTTAACGAGCTCGACAAAAACGAGAATATTAGCACAAAACTATACACGGAACGCACTGATGAAATTGGAAGTCTTGCCCGCTCGTTTGATTCGCTGATAGGGCATTTGAAACAGCGAATGAGAGAATTGGCTGAAAAACAGTTTATGACAAATTGCCTGAATATCGAATTGACAAAGGCTTCTGATAAACTTCAGGAAACAAACGCGGAACTTAAAAATTTCGTGTATGTCGCATCGCACGACCTGCGCGAGCCTTTGCGGAAAATAACGGTCTTTGCCGAAATGCTTAAAAATTCTCTCAAAGACAAGATAGACCATTCAGAAGCGGAAAACCTGCATTATATGGTTGACGGCGCCGAGAGGATGAAAAAAATGATTGACGGTCTGCTTGTTTATTCAAGAGTAAGCACACAGCCGCATCCATTCCAGAAAGTTGACCTTAATGAAATAGTCTCGCAAATTGGCAAGTTCGAGCTGGCTGTTCTTATCGAAGAACAAAATGTGATCCTCGAAGTACCAAAACCTCTGCCGCTCATTGTTGGAGACGTTTCACAGATGACACAACTAATGCAGAACATTATAGCCAATGGAATAAAATATCAGAAGAAGGGCAACAGACCAGTAATCAAAATCACATCAAAACCTGCCGCTGACGGCATGGTGCAAATAGAAGTAACGGATAACGGCATTGGCATAAAGCCTGAATATCACAGTTCTGTATTTGGAATGTTTAAACGCCTGCATGGCAAAGAATACGAAGGTACGGGAATTGGTCTTGCCACGTGCAGAAAAATTGTCGAACGGCACAACGGTACAATCGGCCTCGAATCACAGCCCGGCCAAGGCTCGACATTTTGGTTCACAATTGCCCAGGTGTCTGCAACTATCGCTCAACCGGCTAACACGCAATAGCTATCAGGGCAGTTCCTGCAAAAGCTCAAGAATTTCCTCTCTTTTTGGCAGCGATTCCTGCGCGCCGAATTTCGAACACGTCAAAGCGCCCGCAGCGCAGGCGAATTTAGCGGCTTTTTTGGCATCGTTCTCCACCGCGCAGCAGGCCGCGAAAGCGCCGTCGAATGCGTCGCCGCAGGCGGTATGGTCGGCAAATTGAACTTCAAAAGGCAGAATCTGTTCGGTTCCGTTTTTATCGACGACAAGTGCGCCTTTTCTGCCGAGTTTTATTACCGCGCAGCCTACGCCTCTTGCGATAAGGTCCGAACCGATAAGTTTGGCGGTGTGAATGTTATGATTTGGCGAAGTACTAAGTTCTGCCGCTTCGGTAAAATTCGGTACTATGATGTCGGCCGTGTAGTAATCCAGCGGTAATTCTCCGCTTTGAGTTTGGAACTGTTCGCTGGAAAGCGATGGGTCAAGAATTACTTTTGCGTGCGAGAGTTTGCCGGCTCGTATTGCGCTGATGACAAATTCAGACGGCAGTTGTGCATTCACCAGGCACACGTCCGTGCTGGAAATCACCCGCTCAAACTCGGCAGTGCTGATATCCGCAGGAGTTATCGCTTTATTTGCGCCTTCGGAGATGACAGTTCGATTCGCACCGGCACTGTTTACGAAAGAGACACTGACGCCGGTACTTTTCGCCTCGGCGTTGAAGATAAAATCGCAATGAACGCCGAAATCGGCCAAATTATCACGAATCATATCGCCGAACTGGTCATTTCCTACTTTGCCGACGAGGTATACATCGCAATCGCAAAGGGCCGCCTGAATCGCCTGGTTAAGACCGCATCCTGCTGGGGTGTATGAGAAACTGCTGCCGTGCACCGGCTGGGATTTTTCAGGGAATTGTTCGCAACGCATGGCCATATCTATATATACGTTGCCAAAAACGATTACTTTCGGCTTTGACCTTGCCATAAATACCTCTCCATATAAGACTATACCAACGGTCTTAAAAAATTACGTTTGAACATCGCTGGTTAGCGAAGCCGGCATAATGACTTATAAACCGTCAAACTCGCTATTAAAAACACCTGTGGTGTTATAAAATACAAACTATTTATGTCTTTTGCAACACACTAATTTTACTATACTAATCGCGATGGAATTTTACTGCCCTAAAGGGTATAAAAGAATTTGACTTGCATCGCGCTTATGGATAAACTGACCGTATACTTCAAAGGCAACTTTTTTTACAGCACTTATCTGGATAATATTTATGGACAAAAAAGAAAATTGTGGTCTTTTTGGAATTTTCGGAGATCCTGATGCCGCTGAAAAGACTTTTTATGCTTTGCATAGTCTTCAGCATCGTGGGCAGGAATCTGCCGGCATAGCGACAAGCAATGGTGAAGAAATCAAATTGCACGTCGGAATGGGACATACGACACGAGTTTTTCGCAGCGGAAAAGACGTTTTGGCAGCGCTCAAAAATCCGATTGCAATCGGTCATGTCCGTTATTCGACAAGCGGTTCGAGAAATATCTGCAATGCGCAGCCTCTTTTGAGTGAATATTCGCGCGGGCAGGTTGCGGTCGCTCACAATGGAAATCTGATAAACGCCTCAATGCTTCGCGATGAATACGAAGCGTACGGAAATATTTTCAAATCGACGAACGATACTGAAATAATTATACATTTGCTGGCAAAGCCTTCGCATGTTGCCAAGCCGGATCCGCTTGGACACGTTCTGGGGCATTTGCAGGGCGCGTTTTCGCTGCTGTTTTTGTTTCCGGACAGAATCGAAGCGGCTCGCGACTCTTATGGCATAAGACCTTTGTGCATTGGCAAAACCAAAAGCGGTGCTTACTGTTTCGCAAGTGAAACTTGTGCGTTGGATACGATTGACGCCGAGTATGTCCGCGAAGTGCAGCCGGGTGAAATTGTTACGCTTGATAAAAATGGCCTGCGCAGCAGATTTTTCGTCAAGCCGGAAAGTATTACTCCCGCTCACTGCATTTTTGAACATATTTACTTCGCAAAGCAGAGCAGTTATATTTTTGGTGAGAACGTTCACGAAGTCCGCAGAAGATGCGGGGCACAAATTGCCAGAGAGCATCCTGTCGATGCTGACGTCGTTATTCCAGTTCCGGACTCCGGCACTTCGGCGGCTATCGGTTACAGCGATGAAAGCAAGGTCCGGTTCGATATGGGATTTGTGCGAAGCCATTACGTCGGCAGAACATTTATTTCTCCCGGCCAAGACGTTCGCGACCTTGCGGTCAAACTGAAACTTTCGGTCGTTAAGGAAGTGGTAAAAGGCAAACGAGTTATTGTCGTTGACGATTCAATCGTTCGCGGCACAACCACAAAAGGCAAAATCACCGCCTTGAGAAACGCAGGCGCAAAAGAAATACATATGCGTGTGAGCTGTCCGCCGATTAGATTCCCATGTTTCTACGGCGTGGACTTCCCGACAAGGGAAGAATTGCTTGCAAACAACAGAGATATGCAGCAGATAAAAGAATACCTTGATGTTGACAGCGTCGGCTATCTTTCGCTTGAGGGAATGCTCGCATGTGCATCGCTGCCGAAAAATCATTTTTGCACCGCGTGCTGGAGCGGAAAATATCCTCTGCCGGTTACGGCGATTGTAAGCAAATTTATGATGGAACGTTATCAAATGCAGCTCTTCGACGATGAGCCTGTGCAGTTATAATATTGAAAATTTTCGATATTCAATCTTAAATCTTAATTTTTCTAATGGACTGTAATGACTGAATATTTGACTTATGCAAAATCAGGCGTTGACATCGACGCCAACGACGTGATGGTCGATAGGATTCGCTCATCGGTACAAAGTACGTACGGCCCCCGCGTAATAGACATCCACGGCGGTTTCGCCGGATTGTTTCGGCTGGACTACAGCGAAAAACTTTTCAAAAAGAATTATAAGAACCCTGTACTTGCCGCCTGTACTGACGGCGTCGGCACAAAAATGCTCGTCGCAAGGGATATGCAGCGATTTGACACTGTCGGCTTTGACCTTGTTGCCATGAATGTCAACGATATGCTTGTGATGGGAGCAGAGCCGCTGTTCTTCCTTGATTATCTTGCGGTTAATAAACTTGAACCGGCGAAGGTTGCCGAGCTTGTCGAAAGCGTTTCGGCCGCGTGCAGACTCGCCAATTGTGCTCTTATCGGCGGCGAAACCGCTGAAATGCCGGACATTTATCGAAAAGACGATTTCGATATGGCGGGCTTTGCCGTCGGCGTTGTCGAAAAAAACAAAATAATCAATGGCTCGCAGGTAAAGACCGGCGATGTAATTCTTGGCCTTGCCTCAAGCGGCCTGCACAGTAACGGCTATGCGCTTGCCAGACACATCTGCTTTAAGAAAATGAAATTGAAAGTTGATGATGTAATTGCCGAACTTGGCAACAGAACCATCGGCGAAGCGCTGCTGGCTCCGACGAAAATTTACGTTCGTCCGATTATAAAATTATTATCGCAATACAAATCCAAGCATATCGTTCACGCTATGGCTCACATCACCGGCGGCGGACTGCCCGGCAATGTCCCGCGCGTACTTCCCAATAATTGCGATGCCGTGCTTGACAAATCAAGCTGGAAGAAAGAGCCGATTTTCGATTTCCTGCAGCAAAACGGACCAGTCGAAGAAGAAGAAATGTTCCGTGTATTTAATATGGGTATTGGTTATGTGCTGGTTGTTGCGCCGGACTTTGCGGCTTCTGTCGCGAAAAAATTACGTTCGTTTGGCGAAACTGTTTATAAAATCGGTACTATCAAACGTGGAAACGGAAACGTTATAATTAAATAGCGTATCTCGTGAAGTGTATCTCGTATTTAGTATTGTGTATCGCTTCGCGTTTCACGCTTCACGAATAACAATTATGTTTACAACCAAAAGACCACCGTTATTTGTCTCTTTTCCTGCTGCGGTGATTTTCTATACTGTTTTTGCCATTGTGCTTTTTTATCCGCATCAGCAGAGCCTTGTTTCGTACAAACGTCTTTTTCCGCTGGAAACAATTATCGCATCGGCAGGTGTTTTCATTCTTTGTCGAAGATGGGTGCTGTCGTTTTTCGCTTCGCTTGCCGGCGGCGCGGTTTACGGTTTCGGTACGTATGCCTGTTCTCTTTTGTGTTACCATCCGTTCGCTGGGTTAGTGTATGCGATGGTTCCGTGGACGTTTGTACCGGCTGTTTTCTTTTACCGCTGGACGAATCTTGACAGATTGAACACGAAAATCATTTCAGGCCTGCTTGTTTTTCTTTCGGTGCTTTTTATTTTGTCTGCGTATCAATACGCTGCGAAAAAATATTTTTATCCGATACCTGTGCAAACGCATCTTTCACCGCATGCGATGCTTGGCGTTATCGACCCGATTGGACAAAAGTCTGATGTTTTTGCGCCGGGCTTTTATCACGTCTGCATCGCCGGATTAGTTATGGGAATTGCCGTACTGATAAAGACAGGGAGAATCAGCGTAATACTTTTATTTATGATTACTTTGTTCGCCGCTTTTTATAAACCTGTTTTGAATGTTCCGCCTGTGGTTTGGGCTTCGATTCCTGTTTTGATATGTTCGGTGCTTATCGCGTCAGGGCTGGAGACTATTATACTCGCCGGCGCAGGTGACAGTAAATGGCTGGTGATAACCGTTGGAATACTGCTGATGTTGAGTGTTGCGGATGTTTTCATAACGCACAATCATTCTGTGATTCCCATTTCGGCGGCTCTCTACGGCGTGAGCGCGGTTTCAGTAATCGCGGTGTATTTTATCGCCGGCTCGAATCTCTCGTGGCATCTTTTGAGAATGTTCATTTTATACGCAGCCGTGTTCCTCGATATTTTCATCAGCACCAGATATAATATAGATATGATATTTTAAAAATTAAAATCTCTGTGGTTATAATAGCGCATAAAAGTGGCGGGACATCGAAGCGAAATCCCGCCTTTGTTTTATGGCTCTTTCTTTTTTGCGTTTTAGCTTTTTGCCATGCCTACCGTTTTACGATCAGCCCTGACGAAACGTATCAAGATGAATAAGCCGGTTTAAGTTAAACTTGACTCTTATCGAGACATCGAGCCATTTTAGTTTTATTTTGTTTATTAAAGCCTAATAAACAACTCGGCATAGTGAGAGCAAATAATTGAGCTTTTTTTTAAAATTTTTAAAATTCTTTATATTGGCAATATTCCGTTTAATAAGTTAAATAATATCGGTCTTATGAATTAAAGGATATAAAGTATGCAAAACTTTACGTTTCACAATCCGGTCAAAATCGTATTCGGCAAAAACACAATCTCGCAATTAAACACGCTTATTGACCCAAAAGCACGCGTTTTGTTAACTTACGGCGGCGGGTCGATTAAGAAAAACGGCGTTTACAAACAGGTAAAGGCTGCTCTGAAAAAACGCAGTGTCTTTGAGTTTGGCGGTATTGAGCCGAACCCGACTTTTGAAACTTTGAGCAGAGCCGTTGCGTTTGGCAGAAAGCAAAAAGTCGATTTCATTCTCGCCGTCGGCGGCGGTTCTGTTATGGACGGCTCGAAATTCATCGCCGCGGCAATTCCTTTCAATGGCAAAGACACCTGGCGGATTGTTACCTCTGGCGGCGAACTTATTAAAACCGCAATTCCGATGGGAACGGTAGTAACGCTTCCCGCGACAGGTTCGGAAATGAACTCGTTTGGTGTTATTTCGAAATTAAGCACAAAGGAAAAACTTGCCTTTGGCAGTCCTTTTACATATCCGAAATTTTCGATACTCGACCCGCAGACAACATACTCGCTCGATAAAAAACAATTGCGCAACGGCATCGTCGATGCTTTTGTCCACGTCAGCGAACAATACGCGACAAAAGATTTGAACACGCCATTGCAGAATAGATTCGCCGAATCGATTTACAAAACGCTTATCGAAATCGCACCTGCGGTAATGAACGTCAAAAAAGATTATGACGCCCGCGCGAGTTTTATGTGGTGTGCGACGATGGCACTCAACGGCACGATTGCCTGCGGCGTTCAGCAGGACTGGAGCACTCACGGCATTGGCCACGAGATGACCGCGTTCTTCGGACTGGCTCACGCTGAAACTCTGGCGATTGTTTTGCCCGCGATGTGGAAATATGAATTGAAAAACAAAGCGGACAAACTTGCGATGCTTGCTGAAAATATTTTCGGCGTAAAAAAAGGCTCGAAAAAACAAAAAGCGAATGCAGCGATTGAAAAGACGATTAAATTTTTCAATTCGCTTGGTATGCCGACTTCGCTGAAAAAATATAATCTCACGCCGAAGGATTGCGAACTCGTGGTTGAACGCGCAGCCCAAAGAAAATGGAGCATCGGCGAAAACGGTGATATTAATCCCAAAGCTCTGCGGAAAATTTTTGCATTAGCAAAATAAATACAAGATGAGGGAGGGTTCAGAGGAGGGCCGAACCCTTTATCCCTGCATCTCAAAAATATCATTATACCAACGGTCTTAAATAACTGCAACCTTGATTTGCGGCTTAGCGAAGCCTGCATAATGATTTACAAACCGTTCAACTCGCTATTAAAAAATGTTTGTGGCATCACATATTTTTATATCTTGGTCCGCCGCTGCCTTCTGGAACCGTCCAGCGGATATTATCGAACGGACATTTCCGCTGACAGGTCTTGCAGTGCAGACAATTCGACGGATTTGCCGGCTTTGCGTAATCGCCGACAGTTTCATAAACACCCGCCGGGCAGAATGAAATGCAGGGCGAATTAAATTCCGGCCCGCATTTTGCCGCGCAGATATTTTTATTTACGATGATTAAATGACATGGCTGTTCTTCACGATGCTGTGTTGCAGCCATTGCGGTGAAGGTGTCCTTGTCGTAATTTTTCGCCGGCTTGTATTTATAATTCTTCGCCGACATTACGTGATAATCTTCTTCTGTTTTGAAAGGCGGAATAGTTTGGCCAAGCACTGAAAGCGGCATACCGAACAACGGCCCTAATTTCGCGACGTTCTGCCTGAACCGCGACGCCAGTTTCATTTCCGCGATAACGCCCATCGAGTTCAGCAGTTCGGTATATTTCGAAGCGGTTGCGATATAATTGTTTGTGCATTGAGCAATTGCTTTGCCCGCGGCAATGCCGGACTTGATTGCGTTGTGGATGCCTTTGATTTTTATCATATTTACAAGTCCCGCCGAATCGCCGAGTATCAGCACGTTTGTTTTTCCAATTGCGCTTGTCTGCGGATTACGCGGCAGAGCGAAATATCCGCCTTCTGGAATCATTTTCGCGCCCGCTTCGACGATAGTTCCGCCTTCGATGAATTTTTTCACAAAAGAATGATTCTTGAAATTCGTCAGTGCATCCTGTGGATTGAAATCGCAGTATTTCCAGTCCAATCCGACAATCATAGAAACCGCGATATGATTTTGACTTACCGGATGCATCGTTCCGCCGCCGAACATCGCAGGCCCCAACACAGGCGCCCAAAGCGGATACCCCATTGCGTGCACAGCTCTGCTTGTTGTGAATTTTGCGAACTGCTCGTCGCTCACACGAATCAATTCCTTAACGCCGACGGAGTAAAGCTGTTTGGCTTGTCTTTCCAGCGATGCTTTTGTAATAAATTTTTCAGTAACCAAACCGTCGCAGCCCTCGGCAAGAACAATCATGTCTGCGTTAATAATTTCGCCCGCGACATAATTCGGCTGTTTATTGCCATGCTTATCAACGCCCTGGTCAACAAGTTTAACACCAGTTGCGATATTTTTCGCCGAATCGTAAATTATATCTTCAGCGGCAAAACCATAAATAATTTCGATGCCCATTTCTTTGGCGATTTGAGACAGAAATTTTGTCAGTTTGCTGACCGACAAAATATAATCGCCTTCGTGATTCATCTGTCCGAAATTAATTTTGAAAAGTTTCGCGAGTTTCAGCATTGGATGAATATTGAAAGCGAGCTTGCTGCCGGCGAAAAACATCACATTATCTTTTGCCACACGATAAGAGAAAATTTCTTTCGCCTGTTCTGTATTTGTCCAGCCGGGTTTGACTTTATCCAAAAGCAGTTCAATCGCGCCAGCCTCGACCGTCGCGCCGGACAGGTTATGATTGCCCGGCTCCGCTGCTTTATCAATTACGCAAATTTCAGTCTGCGGCAAAAGATGTTTCAGCGTAATCGCCGCCGACAATCCCGCAGGCCCCGCCCCGACAATTAATATTGATGTCTTGTTCATATATTTTCCGCCAGTGCATTTACAAATTGCGGTACAATTTTTTCAATCGTTCCAACTATATAATAATCGCAGTGTTTGAAAATCGGCGCCGCGGGGTCGCTGTTGATTGCGACAATGATATCGCTGTTGGCAACGCCAATCATGTGCTGTATCGCGCCGGAAATTCCAAGTGCGATGTAGAGTTTAGGCCCGATAGATGTGCCGGTTTGGCCGACCTGATGAATACGGTCGATAAATCCCTGCTCGACAGCCGCACGAGATGCGCCTTTCTCGACGCTTGTTTGTAATTTATTTTTTAACGTTGAAACGAGACTGTTCACGAGCGTTTCGTAATTGTCTCTGCTCTGCATTCCTTTGCCGCCGCTGACGACAACTTCTGCACCGAGATTGACTTTGCCGTGGCCCTTTTCCGTTTTGATAATTTCAAGACTTATATCCGTTGCGCTTATATCCGCGGTTTCTTTTATAACTTTTCCTGTTCGCGTTGGGTCTGCTGGCAGTCTTTTCATAACGCCCGGCCGAGCCGTCGCCATCTGGCATTGCGAATCTTTCGTGCAAATCGTCGCCATTACATTTCCGCCAAGCGCGGGACGTGTCTGCATTAAAACAGCAACCTGATTTTTTCTGCTGCTGTCGCGAATATCCAGTCCCGTGCAATCAGCCGTTAAGCCGCAGCCGAGTCTGTATCCAATCATTGGCGCCATAATTCTGCCCTGTGGCGTCGCTGCGTAAAGAACAATCTGCGGCCAGTATTTGCCAATCGTATCGGCGAAAACTTTGCGATACGTAACAGGGTCAAATTTTTCAAGCAGCGGATGCTCAATTGCGTAAACAAAATCCGCACCTGCTTCGATAAGTTCTTTCGTTTGTAAATTATTTCCGGCAATTACAACTCCGACCTGCGTTTCGAGGGAGTCGGCAAGATGTCGCGCTTTACCGATAAGTTCAAATGTCGCCGGATGAATTTTGTCTTCGTCTCGTTCTGCGGCAACCCAAACCTGGCCTTTATATGCAGGTTCAACAGCCTGCAAACCGGCGAGCATATCTTCGAGAGCTTTTTTATGAAAATGTTCACCGGCAGCGGCAAGAATTTTTTCTTTTGTTTCTTCTGTAATCTCTTCGAGATTTTTAATTTCGAGTTTCTCTAAAACATCAGAAAGAATTTCATAATCTTCGCTTTCCTTTTTCGTACCCTCGAAACTTCGGTCGAAATTTTTCCGTTTCGCCGGTAGAACATAACCATTATCGCCTGATTCGCCATTTTGTTTTTCTTTGCCGAAATTTTCCGCGATTGCTTTGACAAGTTCGTCGGCAGTTTTCAGTTCCTGACATTTTCTCGTTGTCTTGCCCGGCGGGAAAACGGAAATCACTCTTGTCTTTGAGCCGGCGATTCCGACATTTGTAGCGTTGATGTCGTTTGCACCCCACTGGATAAATTTAAAATTGCTCGCCATTCGTGTTCCGTCGAAAGTTGCGAACAGCGGATATTCATATTTGGCAACCGTGATAACAGCGGGCGTTTTTTTACTGCTGATGATTTGACTTCCGCCGCTGATGATGCCGGTAAATTCAAAATGATTATTTTTATATTCGACGTTGGTAATGTATGGCAGGCAGGGCACGTTTAATTCTTCAGCAATTTGCGCCGGCACTTGTGCGGTGTCGCCGTCAACCGATTGCATTCCGCAGACGACGTAATAATCTTTCGAGTTATTGAGAAGTTCAGCCGCGATTTTTTTTATTGCGAACGCAAGTGGATTTGCCGTCGCCCAGGTATCGGCTCCGCCAAGCGCCTTATCCGTAAGAAGCACTGCGCTATGGCAGCACCTTGCCAGACAATATTTCAGAACATCTTCAGCCGCCGGCGGCCCCATCGTCAGCGCGATAACTTTGCCCGGCTTTTCGCTCAACTGATTCATCCGGTTGGCAATCGCAAGAGCCTGCGTGTCGAGCTCGTTGATGACGCTTGCCAGCCGCGAACGGATTAGAGTACCGGTTTCCAGATTAAAGGCATTGTCTGTAATCTGCGTTATGTCGGGAACCTGTTTTACTAATACTATATAATCGCTCATAGTCGTTTCGCTTAAAACTTCTATCATTTTCCACAAATGACAGGAAATAAATATAAGACACAAATTCTTTTTTATCACTATCCTGCTGCTTTGTACACTCATTTAGTTAAAAAAACCGCTTTTTAGACTTATTCCTTGAATCAATAACACAAATTAGGTTTAATTAGCGGCGGAATTGTGGAAATTGGAATTGGAATCGGTATTTAGTCTTATAATATTAAAGGGTAAAAAATGGCAGATTTAAAAGCGTTAAGCGAAGCTGTAATCAAAGGCGACCAGAACAAGGCTCTGGAAATCACCAAAGCCGCGATAGCCGAAAATATGGCACCGGCTAAAATCCTCAACGACGGCCTCATCGCAGGCATGAACGTTATCGGCGTTCGTTTCAAAAACAACGAAGTTTACATTCCGGAAGTTTTGATTGCCGCAAGAGCGATGAAGACAGCGATGGAAGTTTTGGAACCGAAGCTCGTTGAAGCCGGCGTTCAGCCGTTGGCAAAGGCGGCTGTTGGAACAGTTCAGGGCGATTTGCACGATATCGGCAAGAACCTTGTCGTTATGATGTTAAAGGGTGCAGGTTTCAACGTTGTTGACCTTGGCGTGGACGTTTCGCCGCAGAAATTCGTTGATAAGATTAAGGAGCTCAATCCGAAGGTTGTCGGTATGAGCGCATTGCTGACTACGACAATGCCGTCGATGGAAAAGACAATCCAGGCAATTAAAGCAGCGGGCTTGACTGTAAAGACGATGATTGGCGGAGCGCCCGTTACACAGGCTTACGCCGACAGGATTGGCGCTGACGGTTACGCTGCGGATGCCGCTTCAGCGGTTGATTTGGCAAAGTCGCTGATTTAAAAACTCTAAAATAATTAATGAGACACGGATTAACACTGTGTTTATTTCTTTTTGTTAGAATCTTTTAAGTAATCAGGCAAACAAAAACCCTCGTTTTTCAGCGAGGGTTTTTTTATTTTACAACCCTGAAAGGGTATAACATATTAGCCCAGGGCAAAGCCCTGGGGAAACAGCACATCCATCCCTATCAAGCCCTGAAAGGGCGAAATACTCGCTAATTCCACACATATCGCTCATCATAAGGAACTTGATATTTTTCCAAAAACGCACGAAATTCCTCTTCAAACGAGGTCTTATGGTGATGTTCTTCCTGTGCTTCGATGTACTTGGCAACACGGTCTGCGTCAGACTGACTAACCGAAAATGCACCGTACCCATTTTGCCAATAAAACGATACGTATTATGGTCCTTTGGTTTTGACCCATTTTGATGAACTTGTTTTGAATTCTTCGATTATCTTTGCCAGCGATTGCGCCATTGATTATCGCGCCCTTTCAGGGCTTATGTTTTTTTAATATCTCTTAACCCAGGGCGTTGCCCTGGGCTAACATGTTATGCCCTTTCAGGGCAATCTGATATTCAGCAGATGCCGCTTCAGCAGTCGATTTGGCAAAGTCGCTGATTTAAATAATGATTGTCATTGCGACTATAGTCCACTTGTGGGAGGAGTCCCTTTTTTAGGGACGACGAAGCAATCTCAAATAATACAGGCAAACAAAAACCCTCGTTTTCAGCGAGGTTTTTTTTATTATTTCATTGCATTAACACATTCATTCATCAAGTTGCTTTCTCCGGCGGCTATAAGATAATTTTTTGCTTGAGCAAAATACTTCTTTGCTTCAGTCAGATTTCCGGATTTAGCAAGAACGCAACAATAATACGCTTTAGTTATATTGGTTTCTCCTTCGATTAAAGGCGAATTCTGAATTTTTTCAAAAGTAATTAATGATTTATGAAGTTCATCGTTTGCTAAATTATAGTCCCCTTCTAAATACGCAAGAATTCCGCGGCAACGTATATAAAAAGGTTTCATGACATCCATCATTGAACTTTCATCAATTTGCCCTATAATCTCACGTACTTTTACGGCATCACTTTTTCTTCTCAACAAACGATCGATTAAATCAATATAAATGGTAGGTGTTTGTTTTTCTGAAAGTGACTGCCATGTCAACTCCAGACCTTTTTCGTATTCTTTTGCAATATCATAAATCCCCGCCAATTGTAATTTATGGCGCATTTTAATCTGAAGCGCAACGCTTTAGGTTAAGAACAACCCGCTGGAAGCGGGCTGGGATTTATCGCTTTTGCCTCAAAGCACGGTACAAAAAAGAAAGCAAGGCGGTGGTTTTCACCGCCTGGTGCTTCGAGTGTCTAACGGTGCTCGGGTCGCTTCCCAGCGTTGCCCTATCCTCCGTCAGACGAGTACATTATAACGACATATGGTTTGTCGTGCAAAAAAAATACCCATTGTCGCGGGTATCCGATAGAATTTGATTTT